>NZ_DLJD01000055.1:175307-175666 GCF_002484085.1 Sphingobacterium sp. UBA7625 | reverse complement strand
GTTGGGTATTATTTTTCACGACGCCGAGAGATAAAACCCGCACAATGGAATGGCATAAAAATATATCAGATGCTTCATTGCACGCCAAGATTCGAACGGGAGAAATTCGCTTAGGAGGCAATGAAAAACTAAAAATTTATGGATTGCTTTGTTGTATTTCGGGAAAAAGGATGAAGCGGGAGAACAGGGTCTTTTTTGCCACTGAGCAAGAAGCGCTACAGCATCAATATCGTCCTTGTGGGCACTGTCTAAAAGCGAACTATGTTGAATGGAAAGAAAAAAATAGGAGATTTGGTGAAGTGTAGGTCGCATCAAGTTCTCTTCTATAGAGAATCTAAGTAAATCGAGTTTGGAAAAAG
>NZ_DLJD01000055.1:174984-175216 GCF_002484085.1 Sphingobacterium sp. UBA7625 | reverse complement strand
CGATTGCTGTTTATTTTATTTTTTCGGCTCTGCTGTTGATAAGCTGTGAAGAGCGGAGGAGAGATACTAAAGTGTTGAGTTATATGGCGCATAATGAACGGGATAGCGCCCGTTTGGATCTTAATCTTTTTGAGAGCCGTTTTCATGGCAAATTGTTCTTTTATAGACCTGGAGGTGAGGTTGATTCGGGAGATATTCGCGGGAATATCCAAAAGGACACATTGCTTGGGGA
>NZ_DLJD01000055.1:0-174943 GCF_002484085.1 Sphingobacterium sp. UBA7625 | reverse complement strand
AAAAAAGAAGACCCTTTGTTTTATTAAAAAAAGGGTCTCTGTATATTTTAGGTACAGGAACGGAGCAAGTGTATATGGGAATTCCACATTATATACCTTCAACCGTCAATTTCCAAGACCCAAAGTTTATCTTTGAGAAAGTTAATCAGCAGCCCTAATCATCTAAAATAGGCGTCTACAGTATATTTTTTAAACGAATATATTGTAGTAGCATAATGGTTTTTCCATCTTTGATTTCACCTGTATCAATCATGTGTAGTGCTTCTTCGATATTGATTTCTAGAATTTCAATATGCTCTTCCTCTTCTTCTAAACCACCGCCATCGCCAACTTTCATGTTATTGGTGTATTCTGCTATAAAAAAATGTAGAATTTCAGTTACAGAACCTGGAGACATATAAGCTTCAAATATCTTTTTTGCTTCCTTGATCTGATAGCCTGTTTCTTCTTCTGTTTCCCTTCGTATACAGTCGTGGGGAGAATCTTGATCAAGAAGACCTGCACAAGCTTCGATAAGCATGCCTGACTCATTCCCGTTGATGTAGGTGGGTATTCGAAATTGTCTTGTTAATATGACTGTTTGAGTACTGGTATTATAGAGTAAAATGACAGCTCCATTGCCACGATCATAAGCTTCTCGGCTTTGTTGCTGTACCGTGCCATCGGGTTTGCTGTATTGATAAGTCACTTTTTTTAAAGTGTACCAGTTGTCTGATAGAATTTCAGTTTTTACAATTTTAATATCTTTTATTGCCATTTTTAGCGCGTTAAAGTCAAAAGATAAAAATAAGAATTGCAATCCAAACTAAGCAGGAAAAACTAAGAGAAGCTTTGATGTATGTCGCGATTCTCCAGGGTGCTATCCAGCGTAGTCGAAGCGGGATAAAAAGTAGGATGAAACCCGTTAATAAACTAACAGGTATAATCCAAAAGAAATCAATTGGTGCAATCCGACTGTGGCGAAGTAGCGTAACAACCAAAGCAGCAACTAGCGTCAAAGACAGGCCTAAATTTGAAATTATTTTTTCTTTCTCTGGACGGTTGTTACTGGAACCTTGTCCAAAGATAAAAAGAGTTGTGTCCATTACAAGGTTAATAAGCTCAGAAATCATTGATAATGGTATTTTTATGTGAAAGTAACAAGTTTTTGTTTCGCAAATGGACTTGCTGTTTATTTTTAACGAAGAAGTATTGGAGCAAAATTTAGTTTATGCTAGGTATTGGCGAACCTCAGTCCGTTCTAAATTGCTTTGGATTCAGACCTGTATGTTGTTTGAAAAAATTGGAGAAGTAAGGAGAGTCGACGAAACCAAGTTTGAACGAAATTTCTTTGATAGATAGATCGGTTGCTTTTAACAATCGTTTTGCTTCCAAGATAGTTCGTTGCTGAATGAGCTGGCTTGGAGATACTTCGAGCTTTTGACGGCAAATTTTAGTAAGGTGCGGGGTGGATATATTAAGTTCTTTCGCATAAAAAGATACCGACTTCTCATGCCGAAAATGGATATCAATTAACTCCTGTAACTTTAAGAGACGTGGATTGGATTCATTATTTTGTTCATTTTGGACTACCTTTTGTACCTCTTTGCTTAGTATCGATGCGATCACAGCTGTGCGCNNCTTATCGCATTAAATTCATAATAAAGTAGAGCAAATGTTTCGTTGGAGAGTGAGATAACAGGATTACGTTGATAGTAAGCGAATGAAAAACGGAAATTGGGCGAAAATTTCTCGAAGTATTCTCTATCGACCATCAATTGGAAACCAGTTGTATTGGCCCCTAATTTCCAGCTATGAACTTGTTTTGGAAACAGGATATGGATTTGATGACGATCAATGTGATAATCTTTAAAATCAATCGTATGGACACCTTCTGCTTGATCAAAAAGTACCAATAAAAAAAAGTGATGTTGATGTGGACGCGCTATATGATGTTCACCACGTAATTCTGAGTATAAATATCCTTGATTACCTGCAAGCTGGTCTTTTCTAAATTCTTGAATATCTATTGTCGGAAATAACTCCATCGAAATGATTTTGAACCTAAATATAGGTGTTTTATTTTAAACCATCTTCCAGTACCTGTTTGTTGATGGTGAATTCACGATAGCCAAAGGCTCCAGACTTATAGCCAATTACAGCACCAAATTCAATGCTTTTTGAGGAAGAGGTCTTTGGGAATACAGAAGAGCGGTATACATTGGCCGCAGCTAAAGGTTTTTCGAAGACGCGAAAGTGTAGACCATCCTTTGAATAGGCTAGATAATTCATATCTGAGGTAAATCGATCTACATTTCCAATTGCCAGACATAGAAAATAATACCCGTCAATATACGAGCCTTGCAGATGCCAAGTCGAATATCCCTTGCTGAATTCTAGCCAAGGTTTATTCATAAATTCAACTTTCTTACTGTCGCGATAAGCGGTAAAATCTAAGCCATTTGTAGAAATACGCGATAGGATATTGGTCATAATTGGTGCTTTGTAGCTTGGCATGAAATCCACTTCGTAACTCGTCGTTAGGTTTTTCGAATTTCTCACAAATGTTGGTGAAAGGATATGGTTATCTTGGAAAGATGTAGGTTCATTACTATTATACACGAGTTCCAGTGGTGTCCAGTCAATCCCATTTTTTGATGTTTGTCTTACAATAACACGTTCAGCTTCTTCATTTAATTTTTTATTGTTGTTTGCGCTTTTGGCGCCCCATTTTTTTAAAATTTTGCTTGAGAAAAAGCAGCCTCTATAATATAGTTCGAATTCCTCACCGTTGAAATTCCAGTCTACATCGGACCAATAACCTTGATTAGGGCCACCGTCCTTTTGGATGAAAGAATCTTCTAGTGCCGGACGTCGTTGAATAGGATTTATTAATCCAGCCGGAGTAATCCATTCTTTTCCATCATTAGAAACTACCACAGTCGGATTTTCATAGAGTGAGGCGGTACGGTCTGACCCGATTATGCCAAAATATGGCGTAAATACCATCCAATATTTGTATCCTTTGAAACCGGCAGGGAAATATTCAACATCTGGGTGGCAATAACTCGCACTATTGCCAGAGATATCGCGTATCCAGCCTGGGAGTTCTTCGCCGGGTTGGTTTGCATTGGCAATTGTATTAATTTTTATTGAACCTAGATCACTTGTGAAACCTGTAGGAATGGGTAATTTATCTTTTTCAATGACTTCAGGATCAGGTGGTGCAATTCCTGGATGAATATCTCTTTTACAACCAATAAATAACAAAAATCCCAAAAAGAAATAGGCAATTCTCTTAAATGACATATAGAATCAATAAAAAATAAATGATACTACCTTACGGTCTTACTTTCCCTGTTAATCTTAGCTAAATGATAGCAAAAATGATCTATTTTTTTTATTTCTCAAAATCGATTTTAAAAAATATTTTATATATCGTAAATAGTTGGTTTTCTGATTTATAAATGTCTTTTTGACTTGTATTTATGATGTGGAATCCGTCCTTGTACCCCTTGTTTAATCCATCAATTGGGAAAGATTTGAACGTGTAATTTCATTGACTTTAACAGCCAATCGTTTTCAGTACGAAAGAACGGTTGCGTAGCGCAAGTTATTCATTGTTTCATCATCTNNCCTTATTGTTCAGGTTTTAGACAATAAGTAAACTTAAGATTTAATCGTTAATTTTATGTTGTTATATCAATTAGCATACTCAAAATACGAATGATAAGGACAATTGATGATGGAAGATGGCCTACAATATACAATAGTTAAACCTGATGAAGCGATCGCAAGTTTTGTGGATAGCTTTTGGTGTTTGCGTAATGAATCTGGCGTTATAAAGGAAACCATCGGTTTGCCAGATGGACGTGTTGATTTGTTTCTTTTCAAATCTTCTGTAGATAACTTTCGGATCGTTTTACTTGGTCTAGGAACAATGCCCCATGAAGAAGCGACTATTCCTATTGACGGACAACTATTTTGTATCAGCTTTAAATTGCTTGGGGCGGAGTATATTTTAAAAGAAAGTATTGCCGGTATCATCAATACGGGTAAGTTTCTTTCGACTGATTTTTGGGGTTTTTGTGAATTGGATTTAGTTGATTTTGAGTTATTTGTTGTTAAATCTGTACAAATTATTAAGTCACTTCTTCCTTCTATGATTGATGAGCGAAAGCGTAAATTATTTGAACTGATCTATCAGCGTAAGGGAGCGATTTCAGTTGCTGAACTCTCCGAACAGATTTTTTGGAACAGCAGGCAAATCAATCGTTATTTTAATCAGCAATTTGGACTTTCTTTAAAGTCGTACTGTAATATTTTACGTTTTAGGTCCTCATTGGATCACATTGCAAAAGGGAAACTTTTTCCAGAAGAACATTTTTTCGATCAGACTCATTTTATTAAAGAGATTAAGAAATTTTCGGGAGTAGTTCCCAAAGAGCTGTTAAAAAATAAAAACGACCGATTTATACTATTATCATCGCTTACATCTCAATAGTTTTGTTTTATGAATTTTAAAACAAATAAGATGTTAATAGAAAATAAAAAAATAGCCATAATTGGCGGTGGAATTGGAGGCCTTACGTTAGCTCGATTATTACAGTTAAAGGGGGCTGATGTAGCCGTTTATGAGCGGGATTTAAATCCTGAAGTTCGTGTACAGGGCTCTACTTTGGATCTTCATGAAGGGACGGGACTTGAAGCGATGAAACGCGCAGGATTAATAGAAGAGTTCTATAAATATCATCGACCGACTGCGAGTAAGCTGCGTATTGTTGATCAGAATCTCATCGTAAAATTTGATGACCATGATGAAGAGCAGTCAGTCGCCGAAAATCGGCCGGAAATAGACCGAGCCCCTTTGCGAGATATCTTATTGAATGCTTTGGAATCGCATACCGTTGTTTGGGATAGTCAATTCGTTGGAATGGAAAGATATGGTGAAGGTTGGTTGTTGCATTTTAAACATGCAGTGGATGCATATGCCGATCTGGTGATCGCAGCAGATGGGGCAAATTCAAGAGTACGTCCTTACTTAAGTAATCTAACGCCTATATATTCGGGAATTACATTGGTTGAGGGAAATATCTATGATGCTGAAAAGAATGCTCCTCATCTTTTTAAATTGGCGAACGGTGGTAAAGTGATGGCTTTTGGAGCGGAACAATTTATCGGATATGGTACAAAAGGTGACGGTTCAATGATGTTTGTTGCAAGTACAAAGATTCTAGAAGATGATTATAATAAGGCTAGAATTGATTTTAAGGACAATAAGCAAGTATCGCAATGGTTTAAAGATCATTTCCCTGGATGGACCACGGTTTGGGATGAGTTTTTTGTGAATGACAATGTCAAGTTTATACCCCGTCCCCAATATTATTTTGCTCTTGATCAACACTGGGAAACACAGACTAACCTTACAATGATCGGAGATGCAGCTCATCGCATGCCGCCATTTGCTGGTGAGGGGGCGAATGTAGCAATGCAGGATGCCTTCGAGTTGGCTGAATGCCTGACAAATAGGAAACATGAATCTTTGCTGGAAGCATTATCTTATTTTGAAAAAGACATGATAAGAAGGGGGGCAGAAGCAACACAGGATACATTGGAAAATAGTGATCGCATGCATTCGGCTACTGCTTTATCTGCCATGTTGGAATTTTTTACCCATCCATCGGGGGATTAACAACCTTAAATCGCCTAAAGCTGTATGGAGCAACAAAGGGAGTTTCCAGAAAAAGAATATTTATTTTTTCTGGAACTTCACAAGCAGTAAGCTACCGAAAATAAAATAAAGTATCAGAACTAATGTGCTGCCAAGTGCAAAGCCATTGCTAAAAAGTTTATCTAGCCCGTATTTGTGATGAAACAGACCGATTCCGACTATACATTGGCATAGTGCATAACAAATATTTGCCGTTGCCGTATAACCAAAAAGCCCCAAGAAGCGAACTTTTGTTATTCCAAAAATAAAATGGGGCATCGCGTTCGCGAGCAATACAGCTATACTAAAATCGATAAAGTTCATAATTTTATTGTTTTTTCGTGATTCATAAAAAATGAGACCGCCGGTATTTCGAAAGCAAAACACTTTTCATGCTGAACAATATCAGCTAATGTTTCGCTTTTAAAGAAATCAATTTTTAAAGGTCTTATGTCTTTTGGATCGAACTTTAACGCAATATTCGCCTGTCGGAATAGGCCATTGTCCAGTGGAGTTAAGGCTTGGTCCTGAATAATTATTTTATTCAGGAGTTGATTGATATCTTTCGACAGATGGAGAAATTGACTTGGAATATTCCAGTGATCACAGGGGTGGCAAACAACCTCCAAGTCTGGTGCATTGCTTCTTCCAGGGATTATTTTGGTGTGAGTTTGAACGCCGATATGGTTATGTTGGAAAGCCAAAGGTTGATGTGTATACATCATGCTACTGAATAAACGACTACCGATGCAATAGATCTGGCTACTCATTACATTTGCGAGAAATAGGACTGTAGGCACTTTAAATTGCTTTTGGGTTTGACTGATGTAAAGTCTCCAATTACTCTGTAGAGGTGACCCATATAAGGATTTTAAATGATATAGTTTTGCAGGGCCGAAATGGCCATGACGGTAAGTTAGCACTGAAAATAAAACATGGTCACCGACAAGATCGAGGGCAATTCCTGAGGGGACGAATTGTTGAATTTTGGCGAGAGGCACCATCCAGTTTAAATAAACTACATGGCTAATTTCACTTTTCAATTTTATTGCTGAAAAGGGTTTGGTAAGTATAAACTTTGTTTTCCTCAAGAATAGACTATTCAGAAAGTTTTCAATGCTTAATGTAAATTTGTTTAGTTTGGCAGCGCGAAATTCTTTTTCTATTAATGACATGATAACAAGCTGAAAATCTATGAATTGCTGTGTGGTTCAACTTAATATTTTGCTGGGTAGCTTATATCTATTTTTTATGCCTGCGAGGACTTTCTTGTAGTATTTAGTTTTATTGGTTTCGTCAATAATGACAATTTCAACATCGTTTGCTTGAAGTAATTGCATTTTATCTTTGGAGAGTGCATACCATTTTTTAGTTGTATAATAAAAGAGTTGATTTTCAATAAAGGCGCTTCGTCTATAATACTTATTTCTGGCGCGATAGGTTAGCAGCCACCAAAGGTCTATTTCTACAAAATCAAGCGATAGACCTAGAATGTGGATATCCTGCGTGAAAAATAAATCAATCCAGGATTGGAGTTTAGTATCCTTTTTTCGGCTTAATCTTTTAATTAATGCAGCCTTGTAGACCGTTTGCGAATTATAATTTGTCCCATTAACCACATAATCCCTCATTTTTTGCAATTGGCCGCAGTAATGTTCATAACCTAGGTTAATGGAAGACGGATTTAGGCAGTCACCGTGTATATGCCAATAGCTCGTGTTGCCGATTTGGTGTTTACGAAATACACTGTAGGTCGTTTCACGGATTAAGCCGGTATTTGCTGTGGCGATTTCTCCTTCTAAACTGAATTCATAGTTAGTGGTGATTATGTTTTCGATCGAAACATCCCGAATTAATTGGTGTATTTCGTTTTGATTGATTTGAGAGACGCAATCCGATATATAGGTTTTAAGTTCTCTTTCATTAATATGTTTTTCTCGAATTGCGTTAAGGAATATTTCCTCATACAACATAGGAAAAGGTTTTTGTCCATTTTCTAATGAACTGACTTTATACTTTTCTTTGATTTTGTGTAGCAAATCACTCCAGCTTATTCCTGGCGAAATATTATTAATGTCGTTTCCGACTAATAAAGCAAACTTGTTCATCGTATTATAAATCAAGATTCACGCATGTAAAGTTAAATGACGATGTCGATCAATCGCATTTTTGGATGTAACATATAATCTATTGAATTTAGATTTCTCTCCTACGAATTTAATAAAAAATCGTAGGATTTATGTCAACTAGATTTGTGATGGTACTGTAGATGGTATTGTCTGCAGGGCCATGGAAGCAATATCGTGTAAATTGAAACCTCTGTAAAAAATGATTATGTCATTGCGATGGGCGGATCAGTCAGATATGTTGTTTTTATTCGTCAAAAAAGGCTAGGCGAACCAACTTCCTAGCCTTCACGGTATAACTCATCCTATGCTATAACGATCAAATAACAAAAGAGTAACAGAAATGTTTTTATCCGGTCAAGGATTGATGATTTCCGGTCAATGGTCTCACATCAGTCCGATGTGGCTTTTGTTTTTACATCAGGAATTAAAAAAAGTCATCCTTTCACTGATATTCGGTAGTTGTTTCATACCGCTTATATAGGTGTAACATTTCATTTTTCAGGTGCTATCGAGAGGTAAATTTGTATTGAAATACGAGCTGCAGTATACATTGCCAGCTTTTATTGAATAAAACTAAAATCCGGATTTTAATAAAAAGAAGCGCTGAAAATAGAAATAAATCATCAATAATATAAGAAGACATGGATATTGAAAAAAATCAATTGGTAGGAGCTTCCTATCACGAGACATCTAATAAAGGCAGTGTTATCAGCCCTATTTTTATCATTATGCATTATGATGGTGCATCTAATGCCACTAGTGCGATTCATTGGATGTTGGATCCCAAGAGCAGGGTTTCGGCCCATGTACATATCAGCCGGGACGGTATAGTGACACAATTGGCACCATTCAATATTAAATGCTGGCATGCGGGACGGAGTTCATGGGCGGGGTTGAAAGATCTGAACAATTATAGCATTGGGATCGAGCTGCAAAATAAAGGAAATGAAGTTTATACGGAAAAGCAGATTACCGCGGCAATTGAAGTCTGTGAGGCAATCGTTGCCCATTATCCGATTCAGGAAATTTTAGGGCACAGTGATATTGCTCCGGGAAGAAAGGAGGATCCGGGAAAACAGTTCCCATGGATAAAGTTTAAATCACTCATAAAAAAGAATTACTATGGAAATACTTGAGATTTTAGAAAAATTGATTATCCCTATCGTTACGGCTATCGGTGGTTACCTTGTTGGACGGCCTAAACAGCAGGCGGAAGTGGAAGCAACAAATGTGGAGAATGCCGGTAAAGTCATCGACAAATGGGAAGGTTACGCAAACCGGCTCGAAAAAGACATTGAACATTTAAGAGCAATTATTGAGGACCTCAATGAGGGACTCAGGCTCGCCAATGACGATCGCATGGCCTGTTCAAAGACCCTGGCGGAGTTACAGGTGAAATACGATGATCTGATGAAGCTTTATAATGAATTGCAGATTGAGTTAAAAAGAGTGAAAAATGAAAAATATACGTGTATTGACCGTAATGCTACTACTCGTTAGTAGCTGCGGTCTATTTAAAAAAACAGGAAAGACAAGTGAATCTCATAGGCTTGAGGCAAGGGGAGAAGCGATGGTATTGTCAAAAATAGATTCCGGTAGCAATCATTTGGACGTTGGGCAATCCTATGTCCGAATTCTGAAACAATCTGAAGATCTTATGCAGATCGAGGGTGAGGAAATCGAGATCAGTCCGGATGGAATTGTACGGATAGGTAAAGGGAGGGTCAATAAAAAACTGACGCTTCATGCAGATAGCGGCAATGTATTCCGGAAGTATATTTCCGGACAGAGTCAACAGGTCATTGAAAATATACTGCGCAAAGATGAAAATTTAAAGTTAGCGGAAAGAACGACAAGACGAACGGAACGACCAATGGTAACAAGTATGCTATTTTTTATTACTGGTCTACTTGTCCTGGCAAGCCTTATGATCTCTGGTGGCTGCGAAGAAAAATCCGGCGATAAGGTTGAAGATTATTATACCGATCAAAGAAAGTGTTGAGCTCACTAATTGATGATCGGTATAATTTCTGGGAAAATCATCTTATTTAGCATTGAAACGTTTATGAATGAAATAGTAATTTGCCGCCTGTTTGATATCTTTCTTAAAATCACTATATAAGTCAAATTGGTTACATGCGCAGATAATAGATTTTTGTAAGGTATCACTATTAATCTTTAAATACGGTCCAAGTTCCTTGTATATTGTGCTCTTTACTTTAGTTTTTAAGTTGTCTAATTTTTCTGGCTGAAAAATACGCAAGACCACCGCGATTGCTTTGTAGCGATGTTGAATATCTTTATAATTGATATATTCACCCATGATCTGTTGCGTGGATATTCCCATAAATTCACAATAACAATCGATGACCTGACTGATTTTGGAAAGATCAGGTTCATAAATTTTGTCAATTGATCTCAATATTTCCGGATGATTTTCTTTTAAGAAACTCAAAATGAAAGAGTAATATAATGTGTTCATGCGTTGGGAATTGGCCTTGTTATTTCGTTGTATTTTTGCAGCAGTTAATTTTTGTTGTGGAAATAGAACTGACATAAGCTCCATTTCCTGTGCTTGTTTTGAAATAATATTCAGATTTCTGATATCGTCCCGGTTTAATCCGACTGATCCGCCTGGCTGTGCATGCGTTGTGATGAAGCGTTCCATATTTATGTTCCTTTTAATTATATGCCTATTTTTCTCTATTTTTTGTTAGTCGTTAGTCGAAGCCATTGATGGGGCATTGCCGTCTAATAAATTTCTCGGATATAATCTACCGATGTAAACGTATTGTTAAACAAAGTTAAACAAAATTGTTAATCATTCAAGGGTTTTGAATTTTATTTTGTACGATTTTTTATGTTTTGTTAGCGTTGTTAAACTTATTTGTTTAATTATAAATATCTTATAATCAGTGTTTAGTGTGTTTTATTTGTTTATTTATTTGTTTAGGTTTAATATCTTGTGTAACTTAGCGTCAGGTTGTTATGAATTAGTGTAACATTTATTCTTATCCTATAAAAACATGGAAACTTATCCAGATAATAATTTTGAGGTTTTGCGCTTGGAGATGGGGATTACCAATCGGGAATTCGCGGGTTTATTGGGCGTGCGTGAGCAGGTATATTCCCGGATTAAGAAAGGGGAATATCCAATTGGACTTACTATGAAAACACGGATTCAAAATGCCTTTCCACAAGTTCAATACGACTGGCTGTTGTATGGGAAGGGAGAGCGAAACAAACCGGATATATTCGTTGAGTCTGATCCTGTTTTGATGGCCAATGTCAGGAATGGAAGATCAATTGGATATTTTTCCAATGATGTTATGTTTATTGATGAAAATAAGAACAATATATTCTTTGAGGTATCACCCGGACGATATCTAATGCAGACCAAGCTGGTTACCGAGAAGGCAAAAGCCGGTTATCTCTCGGGTTTTTCTGATGCTGAATACATGGACGATTTGCCAGCGCATTTTATTACTGTAAATGAATTTCACAAGGGAGCTTACCGTTCTTTTGAAGTCAGTGGTGATAGTATGACCGACGGAACTGACGCCAGTGTTCTTGATGGTGATATTGTCACTGGACGTTTGATTAAACGTGAGCTATGGCAATCGAAATTCCATACCCATAAATATAGATATTGGGTCATCGTCCATCGATACGAAGGAGTAATCATTAAAGAAATTGCACATCACGATGTCACGAATGGAATTCTTACACTCCGTTCACTCAATTCGGACAAAACTATATATCCGGATTTTGATGTCAGTTTGGATGATGTAGATCAGATCTTCAATGTTGTTGATATCAGCCGCTCACTTTAGGATCAGGTTTAATCGGCTCATCTCTCTTGTATATACCCGTTCGTGATCAGTCCACTACTTTCTCACGGATAAGTTGATCACTGCGAAATTAAACCCATGGACAATAGTTTGTTATCTTTTTGACTAAATAATATAGCAAATAAAACTAATTAAATTAGTTTTATTTGCTATATTTGAACATGAATTGAAGGTGGATGAAGATGTTTTTGTATAATGTTTTAGCGTCGAACAGTATATATAATGCGCTATGAAATCTCATTGTACATAAAGAACATTGGTTGCTCATTATTCTTGCATGTTCGTTGCCTTCAATTCTTATAAATCCAAGCGATAAATAAAGTATACGTGACAAACTGATAAACAGCTGAGAGATAGAAATTCCAAGGAATCCTGGATCGTTCTTTCGGTGTAGCTTGTTAACTGGGAAGCCATTTACTAATCCATCATATGTTTATTTTTAAAGCCGGGTTTTTTAACCTGGCTTTTTATCCTATACATCTTATACGTTTACGATAGGTTTATACATTTATGATCGGTCACCATGTAGGAGAGCAGATAAATGAACTTTTTTCTTCATTAAAAATAGGACTATTATGAGTAGGATATTACTTTGATTTATCGCTCTTCTCTAATAAGGGAATAAATTTCTCATAGCCTTGTGCTTTCATTTGATCTTTTGGGACAAAACGTAAAGAAGCACTATTGATACAATACCGCAATCCCCCTTTTTCGGTCGGCCCATCATTAAAAACATGCCCTAAATGCGCATCACCGGTTTTGCTTCTTACTTCGGTCCTGCTCATTCCAAAAGACTTATCGTTTTTTTCGGCGATTAAACTATCGCTAATCGGCTTGGAAAAGCTGGGCCACCCACAATCTGACTCAAACTTATCCGTCGAAATAAATAAGGGCTCGCCGGTCGTAATGTCAACATAGATACCTTCCTTAAATTCATTCCAATAGGAATTGTCAAATGCCTTTTCGGTCGCATTGTTTTGCGTAACATCAAATTGTAATGGCGTCAATTCCTTTTTCAAGATTTTTTTATCTACCTTATTGTAACGAGTGGGCGGGTTTGCTTGCCGGGCCTTTTCAAATAAATCTGCCGGAATATGGCAATAGCCTCCCGGATTCTTTCCCAAATAATCCTGATGATAATCTTCAGCAGTATAGAAATTACGTAATGCGGCAATTTCGACGACAAGTTTGGAGTTGTAGTTTTTAGCAAGACGTTCGATTTCTCCCCGGATTATTTTTTCATCCTCTTTTTTTGTAAAGTAAATTCCGGTTCTATATTGGGTACCTATATCATTCCCTTGTTTATTCAAACTTGTTGGGTCAATCGTTTTAAAGTATAAGTCAATCAACAATTTCAAATCAGCTTTGGTCGGGTCGTAATTGACTTTTACAGTTTCAACAAAACCAGTATTGCCCTTGGATACTTGTTCATAACTGGGGTTGGCTACTGTTCCATTCGCATAACCAACCTCGGTGGCAGTTACGCCTCTTATTTGTTTAAAATAATGTTCTGTTCCCCAAAAGCAACCTCCAGCAAAATAAATCTCTTTGGTTTGACTGTAATCTACGGTGCTTTTTCCCGAAACTGATGCCTCTTTTCCATATTGTGAAAAGCCTATTTTTACTATCGCGAAGCCAAAAAGGACGAGAATAGTAATGGTCGATATAATTTTCATGATCTTTTATTTGTTAGCTGATTGTAGTAAATTGATTCCATATCCAAGAAATAGTATGTCCTTGAGGATAAAAAAGTCCGTCACCGGAACCCCGTCTACGTATCTCAACATATTGGGGCTTGTAAAAAGATAACTGAGGGTCATTGTAAAAATAATGCATACCCCTATACCGGTATATTTCCTCAGTTGATTGAATTTTAAACTTAGTAAAATGAGCAGGGCAACCAAGATTTCAATGACACCGACAATACTGGAGACTGTTTGTGCACTTAGCAGGCGATACAACCAGGAAGAAAGTGGATGATTTGCTATTAATGGCTTTATGGCCATTGCCTCCGTCGCTGTAAACTTGAATATTCCAAGCCAGAGAAGAAGGAGTACAACGCCGAACGTGGACATGTAAAATCCGTATTGCGATGACAATGTCATGGAATTTTTCGTTTGTGTCATGAGATGCATTTTTCTAAAATTTAAATTGTTATTATTGTTTCTCTATTAGTAGCATGCACGTCAAATTCCTGACAAAAAAATCTTGTTATTTCAGTTTTTCTTTTAATTTATCTTTAAATAGTTGTAAATCAGTTTTGTTGAATTTTTCTGGAGCGTCTTGCGTAAATATTTTTTTCATCAGATCTTCCATTACATTTATCTTACGGTTATAGGCGTTGCACCATTTGCAGATCATGAGATGCGCGCTCAGACGTATTTTTTGGAAAGACGTGATGCTGTCCGCATTACGCTTTTCAAAGAGTAGCGTTGCCTGCCTGCAGGGCATGAAGAGAATATGTATGAGTCGCCTTACCATCGTTTACGAAATCATAAAATGTTAAACCAATTAAATTCCAGACACTCCCGAAGTTGCATACGGCCACGTTGAAGGATCTTCCACAGGTTAGTTGCCGTAATGCCAGTTTCCTGACATACTTTGTCCGCTTTTTTTTCTTCCAGGTAATAAAGCTTTACCGGGATAAGCCATTTTAAGGGCAATTTATCTATACACTCGGCCATTACTTTATTGAAATCATTGTTGTCAAGCAGATTTTCGTCTTTTTCATTCCAGTCTTGTAGGATATCATCATGTTTCCACGATCCTTCCTGATCAAAATATCGGTCCAGGGGAATATTGTCTGTGTATCGATATTTTTTGCGGTAAAATTCAGCAACTTTATTTTTGAGAATAGCCATGAGCCAGGTTTTTACACTGCTTCGACCTTTGAAAGAGGAGTAGGATTCAAATGCGGAAATAAATACATTTTGGACAATATCCTCTGCATCCTGTTTGTCAGATAATAAAAAAAGTGCGCTATCGAGAAGGGTATCACTATAGGCATCAATCCATTGCTGTATGTGCGTCGCACGTTTATCCATCTAATCTATGATAATGGTATAAAATTAGAAATAGTTTTTGATACTCTTTATTTTATCCCAATGGATTAAAAACTTTCGAGGGTTCAGTTTCTTAAAAACTGAAAGACAATTGCCAGAAGCAATATAAAAAGTAAGCATATCACAATAAGTGATAGATTGTATTGTTTTCTATTTCTTCTTTTGAAAAAGCGGTTCGTTTTCCAGATAAAATATATATAGGCTAAGAATGGGTAAGTAACACTAAAAATCTGGGCCCAATGGGGGCTAATGGTAAACAATAGGAAGCAGAAGATCAACAAATAAGAGCCCGCCAGCGATAGGTGGAATATTTTGAAATAGGGAATAAATGCCTTTATATCAAATAGCTGTTTTTCTTCCGGTGAAAGGCTGTTATATCCAGAGAGTGAGGAGTAACCATATATTTATCCGATAATCAGTTCCACTGTCTGTATTTTTTGGGGATTAAAGGAACTCCCTTAGGAAAATAGAGCCCATCGAAATCAAAATAAAAGAAAGTTCCGGTTTCGGAATGTCTGATTTGCAGAAGAGCTTCTAGATTTTTGGATGTACTGATATATCTGTAATCGAAGTGATCATTTCCCAGTACGGGAGCATTTCCCTGTTGCGTGTTAACTAATACCAGTTGTCCTGGATCGTCTGTTGCTGGTATTAAACTAAATTCATTGTTCAGTACAATTGTTCTGTTTTGAGGAATAAGTATTTGGTTTGCCATACCGGGAGGAGGTATCATACTGCCGCGTAGTTCAATTTTCTGGTTGAATAGTTTGGCAATTGCCTCATGTTCATAAACCGTAGTGCCTAACTTTTTAAAACTGGTATTGTAAACTTCAATGGTGTAACTCGATTCGGGTATACCGTATTTCTGACCAAAAGTACGTTGGATTGCGGTTTTGCTTCCAAGCACAAATCCGATCAGGGTCAAAGGTGCATTTACGTTTAATCCGTATACGAGATCAAAGCTTTCAAATTTGGGTAAGGAGTTTACTGGAGTAAAACCATCATTGGCGGCCAAAACATCGTAGGTCTCATCTTCTTTTAGCGCCCAGAGATACTGTTTGTCATCCACACTTCCATTATCCCAGGAATCATGATTTGGTTCGATTTTTTTGTATGATGTTGTAAGTTGTATCGGCGAACCTGCGGAATTTAAGAGAACAGAATTTCCGTTTACTTTAAAGTGATAATAACTGTCTTTGTTGATTCTTAAAAGACCACATGTTCGATCCAGACGTCCAACAAACTGTTCTTCTCCAGAACGTGCATCAATGACCTTGTCTTCGCCTTCATTTTTCGCTATGATATAACTTTGAAAATCTCCAACCACATCATAATTACCGGGGCCATCCACAAAAGCATCGGGAGGGATAAGTTCCGTTCCCGAAACGTTCAATAAACCTAATTTACCTTCGAATTTGAAAGGAACAAACTGGGAATGCTCCTGAGCATAGGCACAGCAGAAAAATAAAAAAATACTAAAAGTGAAAATAAACTTCATTGTAAACTGACTTTTGACATTCGGCGTCGATCGTGCGCACTTTCAAATTTGAATTTACAAAAATAAATCTATTTAACTATTTAAGTTTTTTACTTATGTCGAATGTCGTTGAGATTAGCTTGCGCCGTAGTGACAGGTGTCACACCACGCTACATTTAATGTTCAAAAAGCCATTTTATTCCTACGACCAACATTACGATTACCGCGATGATGTATTTTACCTTAATCACTTGTTGTTTTCTGTATGCAAGGTAAATTCCCAGTGCCATGATCAAGGCAATTGCAATAATTATCCATCCAAATGAGAAACTGTTTCCAAGTTGAATATTTATCATATTTTATTCTTTTTAATAATGTGTTTGATCGGATTTGCGGGGGCGTGCCTTAGTCTTTTTCGAATGTCACGTCCGTTATCTTGTAGTTGAAATTAGTTTTGTCGCGCTCAGCTTCAGGCTTTTCTAATTCATTGTAATGTACGGTGCCGGTCATTTTAAACGTAGTATGTGTGTCGAGATTGGTTTTCTCCCCATTTTTATCAATGACATGGAAATTTTTGAGTGTATAGTTCTTTTGGTCCGCCGGAAGTTCAAATAGAACACTGTTGTTTTCTGTTCCAACCGGTAGTATCAAGCTGAATGCTGTAAATTTTTCGGAGCTGATCGCATGTGGTTTTACAACAAAATTCATTGCCATTGTCTTTGATTTACCCGATGAAAAGGTAAAGGATGGAGCGTCGAACTCACCAATGAGCTCAATAGTCTTGTTATGGTTGTCGTAGTTGGATTCCATTGCCTTAATTGTATCTACTGATGTACCATTGCATGATAATAAGGATGTTAAACCCAGAGATGCAAGTAACAAGGCTGGAATTATTCTTTGTATTTTCATAGAATTATGTTTTTATTGATTTTGATTAGTTTATACTCAATATAATTTTATCCGCTTTTTTTGTTCTTATTTTTCATAAAAGTACAATAGAATCTGCGGCCTTTTATAGCTGGATTTAAATCCGTTGTGAATAAATTTAAATCCGTAAGCTCTTTTGCTTTTTTCGTTTTTGGCGGGATCAGTTTCCTGTGATAGCTTGGGCCGTCCGCCCAGGTTTTTAGAAAATGGTGTGGAGTAATTTGAACGGGATCCTGTGTTTTTTGTTAATCTTTAGACCTGAAAAAAATCAGGCTCATGATTAGAGAAACTAAAGTGATAAAGGAGAATACGGTTCGTATATTGTTCCAGAATACCCAAGGATCTTCAATAAGAAGGCGTATCCGATGTATCGCATCCGATGAAGCTGTTGAAATATCGAACGAATCCAGTTGGTTGTTTAGGGGAACGTTCTTGGTGCCGGTAATCATAAGTACACCGATAATATAACTTAAGCATGCGGTCAAAATCAAATAAAATTTCGGCGATGACAGGTCAAAATACAATACTGACGAAACAATTAATAACAATGGCGCTCCCAGAAAGCAGCTGTAAAATACAGGATTTAAGATTTCTCTGTTGATGTTTTGCATCGCCATCAAGTAGGACTTATCATCCAATTTATGAAGCCCTAGATTGACAGAGAATGTATAGGCGAAAAATAGGCCTGATATTAATGCAGAACAAGTTGCTGTTGCTGCTAAAATGATTTCATGTAGTTTCATTGCTTTTGAATTTAAATAGATAACGATTTTTTAGTTTTCTCTACGTAAAATTCGGCATCAATAAGCTTTCAGAATAGAATAAAAACGACAATTCTAGATTTTGCCAAACGTGTTAGGAGTTACTCCTGTAAAGGCTTTGAATACCCGGATAAAGTGTGATTGGTCGGCGTATCCATTCGTATAAACGATATCATTTATCTTGCTGAAATCTTTTGTCTCCAGTTGGTTGAGTGAAGACTGAAATTGGACTATTTTCGCAAATTGCTTCGCGGAGATCCCCGTTTCTTTGAGAAATCTTCGTTCGAGTGTTCGAATGTTCAACTTTTCTTTTTCAGCGATTTCTTTGATAGGAATTATCCCTCTGCTGTCAATGATGGATTGGATTACTTCTCTTACCTGGAAATCAAGTTTGTTCCTTTTCTGTTCAAAATAATCGAGCAGTAAGTTTATGATAATCCTGATCTTTCCCTCCATAGCTGAGGTCAATAGGATTTCTGAAATGATCTTATTGATATCATTTTTGGGCCCATTAGTTAGATAATGGCAGCTGTCATTGATATCTTGGGGATTGATTCCCCAAAAAGCTCGTAAAACAAATGGATAAAATTGAAAAATAATGATTTGAAAATGACCGTTCACGTGGATGGAGATGGGCTTGATCGTTTGGCCATATAAAAAGATTGTTGGCATTTTTTTTCCATGCGGCTGTATGGTTAAACCATTTTCGGTTTGATGGAATAGAAGTCCGGGATATCCATCCGCAAAGAACGGCAGGACGGTTTCTGGGGCATCTTTGTTTTCGAATACGAGAATATTTTTGACAAACAAGGCAATGGATTGATCTGGAATAATATTTTGGATATCCATCGTGACAACTGTTTCTGTATGAGATTTTAAATAGGCTTAAATATAAAGAGATTTTTACTGATATGGTAATCCTGGTTAGGTGCTGACCAAAAATAAAACTACAAAAGATTCAATGTTTTTACAAGTTCCCTTGCTGCTGCGCTTCCCGCGCGGTTGGCTCCGATCGTGGAGGCCGAAGGACCATAACCAACCAAATGAATTCGAGCCTCCTTAGCAACCATTGTCGCAAGGCGACCGTTCATTAAGATGCCCCCATTTTCTTCTTTAGGTAATACTGCGTCCAAATGTTTCAATGAACTTATAAATCCGGTGTTCCATAAGATAATATCAGCCCTTTCTTCTCGGCCGTCTTCCCATTTTACGCCAGTCGCTGTAATTTCGCTAAACATAGGAAATCTCGTGAGTACACCTCGTTTTTCCATCGCTTGAATTTCGGTGGAATAGGGAAGGCCCGTGACCGACACGACCGACAACGGCGGCAATCCCTGTCTGACCCGTTCTTCGACCATCGCCACAGCATTGTGACCGGCCATATCATCAAAAGGTCCTTCACGGAACAGAGGCGGTCGTCGGGTGACCCACGTTGTGGTTGTCACTGCTGAAATCTGATCCAGCAACTGGATGGCCGATATTCCGCCGCCGACAATGATAACGTGTTTATTTCGAAAATAGTCCGCTGTTTTGAAGTCTTTTGTATGCAATTGTTCCCCTTGAAATAAATCTGCTCCGGGATAATATGGAATATAAGGGTTCTCCCAGGTACCTGTGGCATTGATAATGCCTTCCGCTGAAAATAGGGTCTCCGCAGTGTCTATGTGAAAACGTTGCCCATGTAAGAAGACCCTATCCACTTTGACTGGACGATATACCTGTAACCCAAACCTCTTTTCATAGCGATCGAAGTAATTTGGAACAGCAATATTTGCCTGTACTTCAGTCTCCTTGTTTGTCAATGTTTCCTCAAATGACATGCCCGGCAAGTCATGGATTTTGTTTACTGTGCTTAGCGTCAGCGAAGACCATCGAAACTGCCAGGCTCCGCCGGGGGAAGGGGCTTCATCCAGAATAATGAAGTCACGATTAATTTCCAATCCCAGTTTCTTCAGATGGTAAGCTGAAGAAAGACCGGCTTGGCCAGCACCAATTACTGCGATTTTGGTTTTGTAACGAATGTTATTTATCATTTAAAGGAGATCGCTAACGCCAGCCTAATTCAGGTGCGACATGTTCTAAAATAGCGGAAAGCACATGGACATTGTAATCCACACCTAAGGTGTTTGGAATTGTTAAGAGAACGGTGTCTGCTTCTTGGATGGCCTCGTCCTGAGCCAGTTCTTTGACAAGTTGATCTGGCTCGGCGGCATAACTGCGGCCAAAAATAGCACGTTTGTCCGCTTCTATAAAGCCAATCTTATCGGCCCGATCCGACTCCTGCCCAAAATAATACCGGTCTAAGTCATCTACCAATGCAAAAATTGACCGGCTCACGGAAACTCTGGGCTCTCCGGGATGCCCGGCCTCTTTCCACGCTGCTTTATATAAACGTATCTGTTCAGCCTGTTGTATATGAAAAGGTTTTCCATTTTCATCATATTTCAATGTCGAACTTTGTAAATGCATTCTGTTTTGAGCCGCCCATACTGCTGTAGCATTCGATGCCGCTCCCCACCAGATGCGGTCACGTAATCCCGCAGCGTGTGGCTCTAGTCTGAGCAGGCCCGGAGGGTTCGGGAACATCGGGTAAGGATTGGGCTCGGCAAAACCTTTCCCTTTAAGTTTTTCCAGAAATTCCAGTGCCTTCCTGCGTCCCATATCAGCATCAGTTTCCCCTTCAACGAGCTCGTAACCAAAATAGCGCCAACCGTCTATCACCTGTTCGGGTGAACCCCTACTAATTCCTAATTGTAACCGACCTTCCGAAATTAAATCTGCTGCCCCCGCATCTTCCACCATGTATAGTGGGTTTTCGTAGCGCATATCAATTACTCCGGTACCTATTTCAATCGTACGGGTCTTGGCGCCAATGGCAGATAGTAAGGGAAAAGGAGATGCCAGCTGGTTCGCAAAGTGATGGACTCGAAAGTAGGCTCCGTCTATGCCTATCTCTTCTGCTGCTACGGCCAGATCGATGGACTGAAGCAAGGTGTCACTTGCTGTCTGCGTACTGTAAGCCGGATGTTTGGACCAATGTCCAAAAGATAAAAATCCTATTTTCTTCATTCGTCAAGATGGGATTTGATGTTTATCAAATTTAATAAATCTACACTGATCTGTGAGCTGGAGTTTGTCCTATGGATGTCAATAAAATCTGCAACTGGAAGAACTATCCCTTAATTGCCATTTGGCAATTAAGGGAGCTTATAAATGTACTAATTTTGTATATGGCTTACCTGATAATAGAAAAGCTATGACACCTGAGAAATTATTAAGACAGATTGATTTTATCAAGGAGATTGATAAACTGAAATACATTCCCTATTTACTTGTTTTCTTTACCTGTAAATCAAAAGTATTGGTATACCCCAAAATTTCGCCCGTGGTGATATGCATGGCAAGATAACTAAGCGGGTAAGTGAAATTATCAGAATTGCTTTCCATTCGAAGGTTTAACGCTGAAATTGTATTTTTGATCTCCTGAAAATTGACAGCATGACGAATAAAGGTATCCCTACTTCCATCTCGATAGTATACAAGTAGTTTTGTTGCACTGAGAACTTGCTCATCCATATTATCCAATGAATTTCCTTCTAACAATTTATCAATAGCTCTATTCATGTCAGGTCTTGTGAAATCGCCTTCCGCTGCGATGACCAGTTGATAACCATAATTGACGGATAGAATAAAATAGGGTGAATAACCTAATTTCTTGAGATTATTCAGGTCTGACTCTCCGTAATTTGAGAAATAATCTACTTGATCGGTATCTAAGGTTAATCTCCTCACCAATGTGTGTCTGAAAGTACTGTGAGTCTTTTGGACCGTTGTCGAATCACTATGCCTGACAAGATTGAGCATTTTTTCAATATCCCTATTTCGAGGGATATATAATTGTATCTCAGCATAATCTGAAAAATCTCTTGAATTCATTTCTAATGATCCCGAGAGGTCAGTGTTCTTAAATAAATTAGCATAATTCAATATGTTCACATAGGACGGTAAAAAATGGCCAATTTCCTCTTTTGCTGAATTCGCCATGACATAAATAGGGAAGTTTTTTGCTTTGGACTGAATGTTTTCCAAATGCAAACCCTTTGTTGTGTCCTTAAGGTTCCAAAGGCTCCCTAAAAAGAGTTGTTGATCCACTGTTTCATCTACAAAGTGCTCTTTGACCATAAAACTCACTGATTTGCGTTCAAAGACTGAGTCCTTAGGTTTGGGAACAATAACCTTCGTTGTGTCTATTGGCGTGGGTGGCTCTATTTCTGGTTTAATCACAGGATCTTTTGTGCAACTTGAAATTAAGCCCAGTCCAAATACGAATAAAAGTAGTGTCCAATTTTTTAGAAGCATTTTTTAATTAATTAGTTATATAAACAAATATGCTTATAAAATATGTAAATGTTTTTGTTTATTTAAAAATTACACATTTGTGTTTAATTTTTCTATTTTAAATTAGTTTGTGGCTTCTGCCGAAACCTGATGAAGGTGCTATTCATATTTTATTTTTATTTAAACGGATATTAAATCAACTGCTGCGAATTGTAAATGTAAAGTGATCGTAAAAATGGTATTGTATACATTTGTCTCAAGATAAGTGTAAAAGTAGTATAGTAGTACATCTAAAAACCAATATAATGGATACAGCGCAACTTAGCAAATTTGAGCACGACAGCACAATTATCGAGAAGTATGTAAAAAGTTCAGCGTTTGGAAGGAATAAAGTCGTTTATGTACCATTTGTGATCGGTATAGGCTTGCTCTGTTTCCTGGCATTGGCGATTTTTGGAGGATTGATCGAAACGATTGGCATCGGTGTTATTACTTTGTTGTCTGCGATTGTTGTTGTCTGTTTTATTTTGGTTGCGGTCATTAATCGTTCAGCAGGTAAAAAGCTTTCTCAGGAAACGCAGATGGCACCTGTCTGTATTGCAAAGAAGGTTTATGGAAATGATATGCAAAATATTTACTATTGTATTTATAGTACTGGTGAAAAGAGGCATGACGGAGTGTTTATAGATACAATTGCCGAAAAAATTTTCGCTATCCCCGGAAATACCGATGATAAAATAGAAAGAGACCTTTTAGAACTATTTAAGATCGACTTTGCCAACCCAGGAGAATTTGCCAAAAAACTTCCCTTAGCGTTTACCAATGGGGTCGAAGTATGGAGACGACAATTTGCGCTGGGTGCATTATCCAAAGATGCACAGCGAAAAATAGAAGATAACGCCGGGCAGTTTGCTGTGGTGGCGATCAGATCAGAAAACCCACGCATATTAACAGAACAGTTTTCTTAAGAAGCCATTTAAATCAATATACTAACAAAGCCACATTTTTTCTAATGTGGCTTTTTCTCTTTGTACGATTTGCACTTCATTTTATGCCGTTGGCTTCTGGGATCAGAAGTGTTGCCTCTTCCTTTTGGACAAAATATGCAGTAGATTTTATTCGATACGAATGACTAAATAAAGAAAAGCATCATGTTGTTAAAAGGGAAAAAGAGTTCGTTTACCGAGCTAAATGTGCCTTTCACCGAAAGTGTCTGGGAGAACTTGCTCTCTTTTTGGAAATTAGGTATTAATAATTTAGCTTCTACAGGTATGGCACATCTTTTTAATGCATTGATTCTCTTGCTATTTGTAGCAATTATAGCGTTGTTTTCAAATACCGGGGAAAAGAAAGATAACGAAGTTTTTCATAATGTTTTACAAGTCTATCGTACGGATTCAGTATCTACAGATGGGCCAAGATATCCAACAGATTTACAGCAGGTATTAAAGAATAAATAGTAAAGATCTGAAAGACAGATCAACAGGATGTTCGCTTACGTAAAAACAGTGATTGAAAGGAATTTGAAAGGCTAAGCAAGTTATTTGCGAGCGATAGAATTTAGTGAAATATAATACAATGAAAAGGGTTGAAATATTTAAAACGAATGTCTGCAAATACAGGGAAGCACAACAAATTGTCACGACGCTTCTGGGGTTGTTCTCCGCATATAAAATTAACTTTGATCTTGATGATGATGAAAATATTTTAAGAATAGAGTCTTCTCAGTCGGATATAGACGCCAGTAGAGTTATGAAGCAAATGTTTGACTGGGGGTATGAATGTGAACGGATCGTGTAATAATTGCGCTGTGGGGATAGCTTGATATAATCTATAACGACAACAGGAAATAAATATTAAAATTGTATTTTATTGATTTTTAAACTTACTTTCGAAGTTATTATAGGCCATTGCCATGTTTTTTTGTCAAGGAGATCTACTGCGTGGAATCGGGCTTATTTTTAATATAACATTTGAAATGAAGCGTACAATTTTATTTTTTTTAACCTTACTCATCTGTCATTATTGCGCTATTGGACAGACCAAAGACCGTGATTTGACCATCGGTAAATCCACTACTCTACATTCAAATATTTTAAATGAGGATCGAGAGATCAATATTTACCTTCCGGATAATTATGCGGAAAACGATACGTTGACCTATCCGGTTGTGTATGTCCTCGATGGTGGTATGGATGAAGATTTCTTTCATATCACCGGGATAGTTCGTTTTGATACACAACCTTGGATAGCGCGGTTTCCCAATAGTATTGTTGTAGGAATCGAGGGCAATACCCGAAGACGTGATTTTACATTCGCAGTCCCAAATATCGATTTTTTAGAGAAAGAAGGATTTCAAAAAGCCAGCTTTCCTACGTATGGTGGATCCCAAAAGTATATGGCATTCCTCAAAGATGAATTGCTGCCTTATATCGGTAAACACTATAAAACAAAAGCGGAAAGAACAGTAATTGGGGAGTCTTTGGCAGGCCTTTTCTCCACGGAGCTCTTACTTAAACAACCTGATCTTTTTGAAAATTATATTATTATTAGTCCTAGTTTATGGTGGGGGCAACAGGAGCTTTTGAAAAATACCGAAAAGCTATTAAACGCTAACCTAAGAAAAAACGTGCGGGTTTACCTCGGAGTTCCCAATAAGGATGAAGATCTTAGAATGTATCGTGATGCCGCGGCGTTTTACAATATTCTGAGCAACCATAAAAAGATAGAGGTTATTTTTGACTATATGCCCGATGAGTTACATTCAACCGTTATCCATCAGGGGGTGTATAATGCGTTCAGGAAATTATATCCAAAAACAGCTTATTCTAAGTAATCTTCGACAACTTGGGTTAAACACTTTTTGTGGGGCCTTAATGCGCTTTGAATTTATCCAGTTATTTTTTATTAGCGGCCTATGTTTTACCTAGCTTGTAAACGCGATTGTTGAATAAACTCTTTTGGCGTCAAATTAAATGCTTTTATGAACGCTTTTGTGAAATAGGATGCCGAGCTAAATCCCACAAGAAATGCCACTTCGTTAATGCGATAATCCGATTCAATCAGTAACGTGCAGGCACGTTTTAGCCTGTAATTTCGTACATAGTCGCCAGGGGAAGTTCCGCTAATTGCTTTCAATTTTCGTTGAAAAGTAGACATGCAGAATGATATTTAATAACAAAAGTGACAATGATTTCGTAACTCCGTATTTGAACGCAACAAAAGCATTAAAACTCAGGTCTGCACGGTTTTTTTAGGTTATTCGATCGAGCTTTTATATATTAATCAACTGCTCCATTCTTCTTTTAGTATTGCCATAATAAGTTTATCATGAAATTTATTGTCTCTATAGCATGCTTGGCGCATCTTGCCCTCGAATTTGAAACCTGCATTCGTGTATGCTTTCACAGCAGCATAGTTGGGTTCAGAAACAGTAAGCATAATGCGATTGAGGTTCAGTTCTTCAAATCCACTGGCAACAATTAGTTGCGTTACTTGAGAGCCTATACCTTTCCCCCATTGATTGCGGTCTCCTATAAAGATAAAATACTCGCCAAGCTAGTTTGCAGTCGAAATATTACAGATCCCAGCATAGCCAATAAGTGTATTTGAATTGGCGAGAAAAATGCCCCGGTTATAATTTTTTGAATCGTTGACCACAGAGATAAACCATTTATCGATTGCTTCTCTCGTATTTAAAGATTGAAATAAAGAAAGTGAATATTTAATAGCGTCGGGATCGTTGAGCCAGGTATAAAATGATGTGACATCCTGGATTGATAGGGGCTTCAAAATTATTGCTGTGTCCATTTATTTGATATTTTTTCTCGCATTAATAATCAGTTATTAATACTTAAGGAACATTTTTCAATTCTAAATGTAAAAAATAGTTCGATTTCTTACAATAGAAAGTAATGTCGACATGTTTAAAAATAGTAGAATATTTTATCTCTTCTCAACATCGGTCGGACTGCTTTGATCAATTCTTTTGTTCAGCGTTAACTTTCTGTAATTTCCACATAAATAACATGATAATGATCAGGAAGGTCGAAAAGATAAAATAACGCCAGGCCAGCCCATTTTGCGTTGTCACTTTTCCGCTTATTGCAACAATGAAGTTGGATAGCGATGTTACAATATAAACCATTCCCCCCATTAAACCGCCAGCAGTACCTGCATGTTTTGGGAAAAATAACATGCTAGTGGTAAAAAAGCTTGTAAACAAGACGCCCGAAATCGTATGAATAAAAAATGCAAAACCGACCATAATATATAGATTCTGTTGAAAGATGCCGACCACCATTAAAGCGATAATAAGAAATGCCTGCAATAGAACAGGAGCAATCACACGGGGAAAGAAGTCAAGATGCATGCGCTTTTTTGTGATAAACCCACCGATCATCCAAGAAAAACCAAGTATCAAGGTACAGTAGCCAATTGTAACGGATGAAAAATGAAATGCATTTTCGATAATAAAAGGTCCTGTAATATTGAACAGCATAACGATGGAGTAACTAAATCCCAATACCAAAATCCCTAATATAAAACGCCTATTCTGCAACATCATTTTATACAGGTTCAAGTTGTCCCTTAGGTTGATTTTTTTCTTTTCGGCAATGCTTTCCCCACCATAAAGGATTTCAAACAACAATAAGCCACTGGCGTAAAAAGTAAGAAAATAGAAGTTGGCTTGCCAATTGAAAATTTTTTCCAGATAGCCGCCCAGAAATGGCGCAAGTATCGGACCGCAGGACCAGACAATAGTAAAGTAACTCAGGTAATTCTTTAATCGCTCACCGGCATAAAGATCCACGAAAAGCGCACGCGTGGCTACCACCAGAATGGATATCGCCACACCTTGGACAACTCTTAACAGACAAATGAAAAATACGCTGTCTGTATGCGCTATCAATAGGCTGCTTAGTATCAACAGCGTCAAGGCCAGGACCTTGGGGCGATAGCGGCCGATACTGTCAAGAATGTTGCCTATAAATAACTGAGAAATACCATAACTGAGTAAATAGCTTGTTAATGTCAATTGAATATCTCGCTCGTGAACATGTAAACTTTTAGCCATTGCCGGAAACGAAGGCAGGTAGATGTCCGTTACAAACCCAGAAAGTGGCATGGATACAAATGCCATGAACGTAACTAGCTTAATGCGGTGTGCGGATGCTTCTCTCAACATTGTCTTGCTCTTTTTTTATGAAACAAAACTAGAGACTTTTTTGATAGCGTTAGTACTATTTGACAAAGTAAAAATTACGAAAATCAAATATTACTTGTTTTTCTGTCTGAATTTAAGTGGGGATGTTCCCGCATTTTTTTTAAAGAAATTGTTGAAATGAGCTGGTTCTTCAAACCCGAGTGTATAGCCGATCTCAGCTACATTCCAATCGGTGTAGATTAATAGATTTTTAGCTTCTTCAAAAATTTTTCTTTTGATAATTTGTGTAGTAGTAAGATTAGTAACCGATTTGACAGAAGCATTGAGGTGGTTGACATGAACATTCAGCTGTCGGGCGAAATCTGCCGCTGTATGTAAGGCCAGTGGATATGCAGGGGAGTCTAGGGGAAACTGTTTATGTAGCAGTTCGTCGAATAAACGATACATACGGAGGCTTCCGGATTGATCCTGTGGGGCTACATCTTCCACTCGCCATTCCAGTGCAAGGTGGAGAATTGCAGCTAAATTGCTCTTGATCGCGCTGCAGCGCAAAGGATAACCGGAGTTATTCAGACGGAACATATTGTCAAAAAAAGTTGTGATTAGGTTTAATTGCTCCGCATCCAGAAAAACAATCGGCTTACTCCATTCTTTGAATAAGGAGGTCTTTTTAAAAGGTTCAAACGTTTGACTACCAGTGAAAAACTCTTGATTGAATAAACAAAAGTACCCCTCTTGTTCATTTGTGTCACAGACCCAGCTATAAGGAATATTCAATGCTGGTAAAAAAAGAGCAGGCCGATCTATATACAACTCATGTGGACCATATTTAAACCAACCTTTCCCCAAGATTAGACTGATCTTATAAAAATCACGTCTATTGTAAGGCGTTTTAAAATCACAGTACTTACGGGGTGATATATTAAAATGTGATTTTCCGAGCTCCACATCTAATATTGTCCCGTCGTTGGCATGCAGATGGCTTAATCGTTTATAATAATCTTGTATGGTCTCTAACGTTTCGCTCATGATTTTGCAAAGTTACAAAAATCAAATGTAATCACCGCTTTCTGTCAAACGGCCAACTTAATATTACCTTTTAAGACTNNAAGAAAGGAGAGGTCTGAAACGTAAAATACTTACGTCCAGAATAAAATAGCTGAAATATACCAAAAGAAGATTGGGCTAAGATCCAAGAAAAAGCGGAGTTTCCAAAACTTTGGAAACTCCGCTTTTGTCAGAAAATTAGTAGGAATTAGTTGAGGGGCTTGATCACAACCTGATCCACGACATTCCCTTGCTGATCCAGGATTTTAAAGGTTCCTTTTTCATTGCTTAGATCCACCCGAAGTACATTGTTATTAGAGTTTACAATAATGGGGAAATGAGTGCTGTTTGTTGCATTTTGGATAATATGTTTATGCAGATGGCCGGATAACATAATTTGCGCCCCGCCCTTATTTAGGATGGGGACAAACTTTTCTAAGATTTCCTGTTCACCATGCCAACCTCCGAAAGGCGGCATATGGCAGATAACCACCTTATATTTGGCATCTTTAAATGACGGATCTTCAATCGCTTGCGTAAGCCATGTGGCCTGTTCTGTCCGATAATTATCCATTTCCACAATACCGCTATATTCGATATCCGTATCGGGTTTGTCTTCGCCACAGTCGAGTACGATGAAGCCTGTGTTGCCATGCCGGAATTGATAATAGAGTTTACCTGTCGGTGTGGGAAAATATTTTGGATACTCAGTTGCAAAGGGACCACGGGTTTCATGGTTTCCTCGTGAATAGAACATGGGTTTTTCACTCGCAAACCTTTTAATGGCCGTGTCCATGAATCCATCATATAGTTGTTTCTCACTCAAAAGATTATTCACCATATCCCCGTTGAAAACGACAAAATCACTTGTTTTTAAATCGCCGATATCCAATAGTTTATCCAGAACCTCATTGCGTTCATGGATATCATTGACAACAGTAAAATGAGTCGAGGATGAATTGCCAAGGGTTTGAAAGGATAATGGCGCCTGCCGATAGACGTTGCTGGCCACGACTTTTCCATATTGTACATTGACACCTTCATGTTTTAAAACATGTTGACTATATACACGGTATCGGTATCGTGTTCCCGGTTTCAGGTTGTTTAAGTTAACCTGATGTAGTGTGCTAACTTTCTTAAAACCGTAAGCTGATGCAAAATACTTGGGTCTCTCTTTAAAGTAAAAATGGCTCGAATCCTCTGGTGCCAGTTCTACCCATCCCGTTGCCGGTAGATCTGTTGTCCAAACAATTGACACCGAATGTTCGGTTAGTCCTTGGATAAAGGGGAGATGGGTTATTTTGATATCTTCTTGTCCAAGAGTCAATAAACTATTGAACAGGAGCAAAGCGATTATGAGATGCAATCTTTTCATGTTAATATCCAGGGTTTTGAATGAGTAAATTGTTCTTTTTTAATTCATCGCGTAAAATAGGCAAAAAATAGGCTTTATCTATCCAGCTATATTTCTCAAAATCAATATGCCTGATCGTCGGTATGCTTGCCGTGCTGTGGTCAGGGTTCATTTTGTACACAATGTCTGCAACCTTTGTTGTTCGGTTATAAATTTGAGGGCCTAGTAACCAACGACGGACATCATAGAAACGATGTTCTTCAAAAGCTAGTTCTATTCTTCTTTCATTGCGGTATCTTTCTTTCAGTGCGACTCCTGCGTCGGTAATGGCTGGCATCCCGGCTCTTTTACGGATCATATTTAAGTAGGTGCGGGCTTCATCCTCCAGTCCCAATTCAATACAAGCTTCAGCATAATTCAAAAGGACTTCCGCATAACGCATGAAACGCCAAGTCACCGCTTGCTTATCATATTGCGCGTTTACTGCTGGATCAATGTATTTGCGTAAATAATAGCCCGTATAGGATCCATTCCAGTCTTCAATTGTGCTTTTTCGTGTATCAACACCATAAATAAGGTCTATTTTTCCAGTGGTAGCATTCCAGCGTTCCCATCTTCCTGTTTGCATTTTATTTTCTGGATCCAGGCCTTTTGCATCATCCGGTCTTTGTCTCCAGGAGGCACCATTATAAAGCACTGTTGCTGTAAACCTGGGATCCCTATTGCTGTAGGGATTTGCTGCCATAGCTGGGTCAGACCAGTCAAATTTTTTACCTTCTAGTGTTTCAAAATCATCAACAAAGTCACCTAGCGGAGCGTTTGTACCCCAGCCATGGTAACCATTGGGTGAGGAGTATAATCCTACACGTTGTCCCATCGGAACCGTAAAATACTTAATGAAAATATCTTCCTCGGTGTTTTTGTTCAGAAAAATTTCCGTTAGGTTTTGGGAAATGTTATCCGTTACAGCAGGTGTCGCTTTATATAGCTTATATTTGTTCAGATCAATGACGGCTTTGGCTGCCTCTTTTGCAGCCTGCCATCTTGCTGTGCGATTTCCATCAGTATAACGTATCAATTCAGGTTTTTCAAATCCCGGAAATACGTCTTTATTATAAAGATCGCTCGCAGCATAGAGTAGGATCCTAGCCTTTAGTGTGAGTGCTGCCCCCTTGGTTGCACGTCCCAGATTGGCACCTGTATGATCAAGTGGTAATAATGTGGCAGCTTTGTCGAGTTCATCTGCCATAAATTTGACGCAATCCGCGTACGAACTCCGTTCTTTTTGGAATTCATCAGTCAGTGTATAAGGATCGATTATTAGGGGTACGCCACCGTATGTACTTGTCAATAAATGATAATAATATGCCCGCATAAAATGCATTTCACCCGTCATACGATCTTTCATTGTTTTCCCATCAATGAGATTAGCTGAAAATGGGACTTGATCAACCTTCGAAAAAAAGAGATTGCAAAACCGGATACTTTTATACAGATCGGCCCAGGATCTATAGCGTGATACCCCCCAACCTAGAAGATCGTCCGGAGATTGGATGCTGCGGTTAAAATTTAGAGAAGCCGCATTCCCACGATAATGTCCTTCATCGACCAGGTTAGCCTTGAATCGGCCATCTGTCAATGGCTCGTCCAATCTGAAATATAATTGATTGATAAATGTCTCTACCAGTGCAGGGTCGGTCCACACTGCATTTTCGGAAAATTCTGTTGAAGGATCTGTATTTAAAAAGTCCTTTTGACAAGAGCCAAGTGCCAACGTTGCTAGCAATATGAATAGATTAAATTGTTGTCGTTTCATGGTGATTAAAATGTTAGTGAAAGGCCTAGATTATACACTCTGTTGAGGGGGTATGCCGTCGCTGCAGTTGTTTCAGGATCAAAGTCCTTTACTTTTGTCCAGGTTAGCAGGTTCTGCCCACTGAAATATAACTGGAGTCTAGTCAACCGAAGTTTTTTACAGATATCATCCGAGAAATTGTAACCGAATTCAAAATTTTTCAACCGTACATAATTGGAGCTTTGTAGCCAATAGGTATTATCGTTGGATCGCCAATATTCATTGTACCGATTCCAGGTCCGCGGTTTTGAAGCATCGGGATTCTCCGCTGTCCATCGCCCTTCGACATTTTGCTTGAGATAATTGCCCGCCTCACCCTGCATTTCGTAATAATTGTTGCGGATGGCACCAGCAGCACCCTGGAAGAATAAGCTTGTATAAAACCCTTTGTAAGATAAGTCAATGTTAAAGCCCCCGGTGAGTGTCGGAAGTTCTGTTTTTTCGGATCGCACACGGTCCAGACCGTCTATTTTACCATCTTGATTGACATCTTCAAAGACGATATCCCCAGGTCTTGCTCCGGCCCAGTGCGGATAAGCGTCGACAGCGGCCTGATCCCGAAATATACCGATCGCATTGTAGTAGAGCTTAGCATTCATGGGTCTGCCTGTGGACTGTTGATAATCAGGGATTCCCGGAGTTTCATCCCAAAAACGAATACGGTTATGATTGGTCGCTATATTTCCATTAACTGCGTAGTGAAAACCATTGAGCTGATCAGCATAACCCAGTTGCAATTCAAATCCTTTGTTTGTTACCTCGCCAATATTTTCTTTGGGTAAGGTGAGTCCCGAGGTGGAGGGAACGGAGGCATTTCTGTTCCATAGAATATTGGTTCGGACATTATAAAAATATTCAGCGGTTAGCGTTAGTTTGTTGTTCAAAAATTTAGCATCCAGACCAAAATTGGATTGGTTGGCGACTTCCCAAGTTACATTTGGATTAGGTATTCTAAGCTCATTCAAGACTTTATTTTCTTGCGTGCCATTAAAAACATACACATTGGAAGCTCCTGTCAGGAAGCCATAACTTGACATAAATTGATAATCATCTATACGGTCGTTACCTGTTTGACCCCAAGAAGCCCTTAATTTGAGGTCAGAAACCACAGACTTGATAGGTTGCCAGAATGCCTCATTGGATAAGCGCCATCCTCCCGATATTCCCGGAAAAAAACCGAACCGTTTGTTACTTGGAAACTTATAGGAACCGTCATAACGCCATAAAAATTCCAATAAATATTTGTTGTCAAAGTCATAATTTAGACGGCCGAAATAATTGAGTCTGGCTTGCATGGCGGATTGACCGGAGTTATCTTTTTCAGCATCGCCACCTGCGAATAACTCTTCAATGGCGGCAGATACATAGTATTTTCTAAAAGCGTAAAACTCCATATTATCACCTTTAATTTTTTCTACTCCCACCAAACCATTGAAATGGTGCTTTTCGCCGAAATTTCTTTCGTAGCGAATCAGCGCGTTTAAAGTCAATAGATTTTTAGTATTAAAATCTTGCCGGAGCTGTGGTGCGGTGAATCCTTTCAGTCCGGCGACCAACGCTGGTGTGCCGTTATTGTCCACTGATTTGCCATCCCAATTGTACAATGTCCACGGTGTCTGCCATAATTTGTCGTTTTGTAATGTTCTATCATAGGCAACATTCCCACTTATAGATAAGCCGTCAACTCCCGGAATCGTGATTTCCAGATTTGCTCTGGATTCGAGCATCATGGTTTTATTTCGGTCATAACCGGTCTGATTGGTTGTGATAACGACCGGATTATTCCCGTATTCTATGTCAGGACCATTTTGTCCGGTCGGCCAATACGCATGCATGTTCGGCTTACCCCTTAAGATCATTCCAAAGATATCTGCGGCGGAACGCGTTGGATAATTTCGGTTATATTCACGCAATGCGGCATTAACCCCATATTTGATATAATCATTGAATTTTCCATTCAGGTTGCTCCGGAAATTGTATTGGTTAAACTTTGTTGCTGAATTTTTATAGATAGCATCCTGTTTGTCATAGCCCCCCGAGATATAATAATTTAGATATTCCGAACCGCCGGTAATATTGAGCGCAGTTTTATGTTGAGGTGCTGCGGTATGAAATGTTGCGTCAAACCAATCTGTATTGGGATATTTCCAGATATCTGTGCCGGCACGGAATAAGGCTAACTCTTCTTCGCTGTATTTTGGCTTTTGACCAGCATAGATGCCGATCTCATTGAGCATTTGTGCATATTCTGCAGCGTCTGCCATCTTTGGAATGATAGTGGGTTTAGACCAGCCTTGATTATGCGTCAAACTAACCTGCGGTTTACCGCTTTTTCCTTTTTTCGTCGTTACCAGAATAACACCATTGGCGGCTTGGGAACCATAGATGGCGGCCGATGCGTCCTTTAATATCGTCACACTTTCGATATCCTGAGGATTGAGTCTCTCAATAGATCTGTTGGCGATCCCATCGACGACGATCAAGGGTGAATTGTCCCCCAAGGTATTAGCTCCACGAATTCGAAGTGTTGAATTATCACTTCCCGGTTCGCCAGAAGTCGTTGTTGCCACTAAACCAGGTAGCCGTCCCGCAAGCGTATTGGTGACGTTCATCACCGGAGCCCTGTCTAATACATCTCCTTTGACATCGACAATGGAACCTGTGACGGTCGATGCTTTTTGCGTACCATAGCCTACGATCACTACTTCCTCCATCGAAGTTACGGTTTGTTGGAGTGTGATTTCGACGCTTTCGTTGGTTGTGACTTTATAATTTACAGCCTGGTATCCTACCATGCTGACATGAAGTGTGGGGGTATTGGTGGCTACTGGTAGAGTAAAAGAGCCATCTTCGAGTGTAGAAGTCCTATTGACGGCTCCTACCTCATTTACAGTAGCATTAGGCAATGGTTCTCCCTTTGCGTCCAGTATCTTACCTTTTACTATCTTTTGTTGGACCACGGCAACCTTACCTTCGGCAGCTTCATGCGTCATACTGGTACCCTTGCTCAGAATAATATTCTTATCGACTATTCTGTAGACAATTTGATACTTGCCCAGTAGTTCATCCAATACAGACTGCAACGGTGCATTGACAAATTTTACATCAGCTGTACGTTTTTTTGGCAAGAGCGATTCTTTATATAGGATATTATATCCGCTCTGCTTTTGAATATCTTTTAGCAAGGTTTCAAGGCTTGCTTTATTTTTTTTGAGATTGATTGTTTGTCCGAAAGAACTAGCATATGCACTTAGGCTAGTTGCAAGGAGTAGTGGCACTGCGATCGACAGTTTCATAACCAATGGTTTGAGGGTGATGTCCTTCCCAAAATCCATAGGAAGAACAGACCGATTTTTTTTGTATTTTTGCATTCGGTTGATATTTTAAGTTAATATTTGATAAGATGTGTCAACTGTCTCTATGAGACCAACTTCAGGGGCGGTCGCAACGCTCCTGAAGCCTTTGGTTGTAAAAGATTAGTTTTTTACATATATTTTCCTCCCCGTTAATTCAAAATGAACACCACCTACAAGTTCGATGGTCTTTAATAATTTTTTGATGTCACTATATTTCGATATTGTACCCGAAAATTGAAAATCCTCAAACTTAGATTTAAATTCCACTTGAACATCGTACCAGCGACCGATAATAGCCATTACTTCAACAAGTGGTGTTTTATAAAAGGCAAAATTACCATCTTTCCATGCGATAGAATAGAAAGGATCAATGGGATCTATGGAAAACTGATTTGATTCATGTTCATATATGGCCTGATCATTGGGCTGCAGGAATTGATCCGGAATTGTCGTATCCTTAAAATTCAATTTTACTTTACCTTCCACTAAGGTGGTAATGATTTTCTTTCCATAGTTCTGCACATTAAAAGAAGTCCCCAATACCTCTATTGATTGTGCGCCTGCATGGATAATAAAGGGGGTTCGTTTACCCAGTTCGGTTCGTTTTGCTACGTCAAAATATGCTTCACCATACAGTTCTACTTCTCGTTTTGATTTATCAAAAACAACAGGATATTTTAACGAAGTAGATGCATTGAGCCACACCTGTGTGCCATCAGGCAATGTAAGATTATATTCACCGCCCCTTGGCGTTACAATGCTGTTGTAAACAGGTTTATGGGGATCAACACCGTCCTTTATATGATAGGAAATACTTCCAGCTGCGGTTTTGATAATCTCAAAATCACCATGGTCAATAATTGTGTCGCCTTTGATTTTTTCCAGATCAATTCGTCGTCCGTTTTCTAATATAATCTCGGCACGATCTTTCCCCGGAAGAACCGTTTCTATCCTATTGGTTGTGAGCTGCTTCTCTTTGACCAATGCCCCGTTTAATCTTCCGATAAAATAAATAAGTGAACCGACTCCGACGACTAATAACAGGGCCGCGGCGACTATACTTCGCCAAGGAAACATAACTGTTTTTCTTAACGGATCCAGCTCCAGCAGTTGATGCTTGATGCGCTCATCAGCTGTGACTTTTTCAAACATGTTTTGGTTGTCTATTTCGGATCCAAGCCTGTTTACTGTCTCTTCTTCAAGCTTTATTTGTTCCCAAGCATCCAAAAAATCTTCATCGTCCATATATTTTATAAACTGTGTTAACGACTCTCCTTGGAGGTTGTCATCATAATACTGACGGATTAATCTCTTGTAAGCTTCTATTTTTGACATCGATGCTGATTTCTACATGCTATACTATCTATTCGCATCAGCTATCAAAATGTACTAGTCAAAAAAATAAAATTTTTAGAAATAGCTGTTACAAAATTGGGGAAAAGCTGCAAAAGAGCAGTATGTTAGCATAGCACTAGTAGGACGGCCAGCGTGAAGAGGATTTTTTGGAGTCTTAATTTGACAAAACTACAGGCAGCAGTCAAATGGTTTCTCACCGTATTTCGGGATATGCCAATATGCTCCGCAATTTCCTTATAGCTCTTTTCTTCAAATTTATTCATTTGGTAAATCCGTTTTTGTTGTACGGGAAGGGCATCAATAATCTTTTCCAGCATCTGTTCACATTCCTTTTGTTCTAGCTGTATGTGTGCACAGGATGTTGCATTTAATTGGATATTTCCGTGATCCATTCGGTATTGTTTTCGGATGACCTCTTTTCGGAAATTAGATATGGCCAATCTTTTGGCGACCACATAGAGAAAGGGAAATATTGCTTCAGCAGACGGAATTTCATTTCGTTTGAGAAATAGCTGGACAAAAACTTCCTGCACGATTTCTTCGGCCTCTATGGGAGAAGAGGTCAAACGACATACTTTCTCCTGTAAACTGGGTTTATAGCGATCAAATATTTTTCGAAAAACTCTCCCATCAGCCATCTGAAATCGTTCAAATTCCTCTAAGTCAAGTGGAAATCCTTTCAAATCCATTATTACATAGGTTTTTGTTGGTCTAAAGAAACAAAACTGATATTAAATTTATATAAAAAAGGTATTAATTCAAAATGAAACATTTCGAAATACAAGATAGACAACCTGAGACCATTCGCCGCCATATAGGAGCAGCGAGGTCATATGCCAAAACGGAATTAGACATATCAGATCATTATGGGACCATTCGAAGATCCATTTCAATGTGTTGTTCGCACGTTATTTTCTGAAAATTAGGATGTAACTAGTGATCTTAAGCAATTAAAGTTTACTTTCAAAATGATAGGTTCCCGAACCGATTTCTTTTGTAGTGTCGGGCAGTATTACTTTTGCATTCGTGTTTGCAGGTATAGTGACCTCAAGTTTTAACAATCCGTTTTCTAGTGTCCATGCCGATTTTACCGGACCATATGGGGTTTCTAATGCTGCGGCGGCATTGGTTATTTTACCACCTGGTTTGGGTGCGATGACAATAGCTTTGTAACCTGGTTGTTCGGGGACCGAATTGATGCCCGCAATCGTTCTGTACATCCAGTCCCCAATTGCTCCATATGCATAATGGTTGTAGGAGTTCATATCCGGTGTTTGAAAAGAACCATCCGGCTTAATCCCGTCCCATCGTTCCCATATAGTTGTTGCACCCATTTTGACGGGATAAAGCCATGAAGGATAGCTTTCCTGCATCAAGAGATCGTATGCTACATCGTTATGGCCAAATCTGGTCAGTACATGACATAAATAAGGGGTACCCAAAAATCCTGTAGTGAGATGATTACCATAATCACGGATGTTCGCTACTAAGCGATTTGCACATGCAGCTCGAAGTTCTTCGGGCAACATATCAAATTGTAGCGCTAGCACGTAAGCCGTTTGTGTTCCAGAAACCAATCGTCCCGTAGCTGTCATATATTCCTTCACAAAAGCGGATTTGATATTTGCCAGCAACGCGCTGTACTTCGCGACATCTTCTTGTTTGCCCAATACTTTAGCTGCATTGATCAATAATTGGGTAGAATGTGCATAGAAAGTCTGGGCAATCAGGTATTTATCTGTAACTGCAGCTCTTCCGTCATTGTCATCATTAGGACGGTAGAAAAGCCAGTCTCCAAAATGAAAACCGGAGTTCCAAAGATTATTTTTGGCCACGGAAGTTATATAATCAACCCATTTTCTCATACTCTCAAACTGTGTTTCCAGCAACTGCCGATCACCATAAGCCACATACATATCCCATGGAATAATTGTAGCTACATCTGCCCAGCCTGCTGATGCCCCATCATTCACACCCAGTACATTGGGGATCACATGGGGGATTGAACCGTTGGGCTGTTGATCGGCCTTCACATCTTTAAGCCATTTGGTAAAAAATCCCGCAACATCCATATTGTAAGCCGCTGTATTGGCAAAGGCCTGTGCATCACCCGTCCAACCTAGACGCTCATCACGTTGTGGACAATCCGTGGGTACATCTAAAAAGTTTCCCTTCTGTCCCCATTGAATATTATGTTGTAGCTGGTTCAGTAGACTATTGGAAGTAGCGAATTTTCCGGTGGTCTCCATCGCAGAGTATAGCGCGACAGCAGTAAGGTCTTCGGTTGTCAATTCTCCCGGATAGCCCTCGACCTTCACATACCTGAAGCCCTGAAACGTAAAATGAGGTTCAAAGACCTGTTCGGTATTCTCCTTTAAAATATAAATATCCTGTGCCTTTGCAGATCTTAGGTTTGTGGTATAAAAATTACCTTCTTTTGTAAGTACCTCAGCATGGCTCAATGTGATCTTAGTTCCGGCGGTACCCTTGGCTTTAAGCATGACCCAGCCTACCAGGTTTTGTCCGAAATCCACAACGGTCTCGCCCGCTGATGTTTTAAAGACTTTAAGCGCTTTGAACAGTTCATGCTTTTTGACCGGCGGGCCGCTCATTGCGACAAGTTTTTCCGACCCTTTCTCCATTGTGCCGGCCGCATTCCATTTATTATCCTCCTGATAGCCAATATTGTCCCAGCCGCTTATTTCCATTCGGGCATCATAGATTTCACCATCATAAATATCTGATGCCATAATCGGTCCGTAAGCATATTTCCAACTTTTATCGGTTTGGATCGTTTCCATCGTGCCGTCTGTATATTCCATTACAAGCTGCAAGAGCAATCCGCGCGTATCGCCATAAAAATTGTGCTGATTTCCAAAGCCAATCCGTCCCTTATACCAGCCGTTTCCGAGACTAACTCCAAATACGTTGGAACCGCTTTTTAAGATCGTGGTTACATCATAAACCTGGTATTGCAAATGATCCTTGTAACTGGTCCATCCCGGAGCAAAATAGGTGTCGCTGACGCGCTGACCATTGATACGCGCTTCGTACAATCCCTTCGCGGTCACATAGGCAATTGCCGATTTAAGCTTTTTATTGACGACAAATTCTTTTCTGAAAAGAGGGCTTCTTGCCGTGGTATCTTTTCCGGCCACTTTGATCCATGTCGCTGTCCAATCCGTGGGGCTAATGCCCATGTGAAAGAACGCGGGTTCAGACCAGGCGGAAGTATTGCCATGATTGTCTTTTACCCGAATTTGCCAAAAATATCTTTTTTTTGATTGTAATGCAGCCCCCTCATATTTAATCAGTACCGACTGATCACTCGATACCGCCGCTTTCCATACCAGATCTTTTCCCGCATTCATCGCGGCTTTATCACGACCTACTCTAATTTCATAAGCGGACTGTAGTGTATTTTTTACCGAAGAACTTATCTTCCAGCTGAACCGGGGACTATCGGTTTCGATTGCCATAGGATTTTTAAGGTGTTCTACTTTAAGGTCAGTTACGCTTAATTTTTGGGCAAAGGTGCTGATGGAAATTATACATATAAATCCTGACATCATAATTTTTTGAAGCAGAGTGTTTATAAATGGTGCCATATTTTAGGATTGAGGGTTAACCGAAGATCCGGAATGATTCACTATTATCACAAATAAATTTGATATAAGTGTCATGTACTATCCTGTTTGTTTTTTAAAAAAATAATTGCGCATCACCATAAAAGAAATTTGTTAGTAAAAAGGAGGCAACTTTCGGCGGTATGTACGGCTTCAAAGGGGATATACGGCAGTATTTGATGGTGATAAGGTTATCGATGTGCCTGGCGTTATTCTACTCTAGTTGCTATTGAATTACTTTTAATTTGGCCTTCCTGCACCTCAAAAGAGGCCTGATCAAGCATAAAATCCCTATCGGCCTTTAAGGCCTCAAAATTTACAGTATTCAATGTTACTTCTTATTCTATAGTGGGTAAACTTTTGTTTGTCCCTGATGCATAAATTACAAATGTATATTTCCCTTTTTTAATGGAAAAATCTTGTTGGCCTTTTCCCTTTGTAAAGGATTTTGTTTCTTGATAAGAACCCGTAGTGTGTACAGATGGATGGAGGCAATTCATCGTAAGCTTGAAATTTTATATAGAAACCGGTAAGGGAATCACTTTTGTTCAGCCGCTTCTTACTTCATTATTTTAGCTTTTTTTGCTGCTTTAATATTATAATTTTCTGCCGGCTTCTATTTGCTTTTAGTTTTGACGACAGTATTGCTTTTAGGTCTGTTTGATTCGCAGGACCCTCTTTGGTAATGATTGCATTTTAAATTTCGCCTCCCTATTTCCTTCGTTTACCGAGTTTTTATATCCGTTAACCTAAAGCCAGTAGGGCTGGCGACAATTGAGTTGTAGTTTTGAATCAACAAATATGAACAACGGAACGAATATAATAAAATCAAGATATTATGAAAGCATTAGTAAAAACATTCCTGGCGGTAGCAATGATAGCAGTATGTACATTGGCAATTGCAGCAGATAAAACTTCTCCAAAATCGGAAAAAGCCATAGTTAATCTATTCACGGCAGACATTGCTCTTAACCACTATGTTGCGGTGATCACTGAGGGGGAGTCAACAGATTTAGAGCAATTATTTACAGCAGATTTTAGCCAGAAGATCCAATCAGGAAATGCAACAACAAATGATCGCAAAGAAGTTGTCAAATTCCTGAAAAAGCAGCGCGGTGAGAAGCTCAACTGTAAAGTGAATACTCGGATTATCGAAGAGTCAGCAGACTATATGGTTGCGAAAGTAACCATGCAATTTGAAGATTTTACCAAGACAGACCTCGTGACTTTAATCAATGATCATGGCGCTTGGAAAGTGTCCGGCTCTGTAAATACCTATAAATAGGACAAAGCATCAAAAGCTAGTAGTGAGTCAAGTTAGCTCATAGCCTGACTATTAGTGAATCATAAGTTTATAAGTTTAGTTTAGTGGCCACGTCGTGAGATGTGGCTTTTTGTTTTTTCACCAAGTGAATTGGCTTAATGAGATAACCAATCGGCTAGCACAGTTTCTTACCTGCGAAGCGATTGATCCATTGTCAATTCGCTGGTCTCAGTTGCAAACGCGGGCTTTATAAAGTTTCAATGTTGGTATATGGACTTTGTTGGTATGTGTACTTTCCAATTGGGCTTGATCGCATATATATTGAATGTCCACCAGCTGTCTTCGGTTTTAGCATATACCGGACAGCTTGTTTTCGCATTCCGGTTTACAAGTTTTATATGATGAACATCCGCCATTTTTTATTCCTTTTTAAAGTTAACTACATAAATTGTTTGAAAAGAATATACGCATAAAAATAGTTAGCTTTACTTATGATAGTTGATCACTTAAAAATGAGAGCGGTATATTTTTCGTGCTTGGAGCCATATACCGATGATACCCCACTATTGGAGTTATGTTGGAATGAAATCACAGCATCATATTCCGATCAGCGAAGAGGCTACCATACGTTGGCACATCTGCAACATTTTAGCCAGCAGTTGGATCTTTGTAAACACAAATTGTCAGATTTTCCGACAGCCAATTTGGCCATGATTTATCATGATATAGTATACTTTATGCTGGATGGCACTAATGAAGAAAAAAGTGCATTGGTTGCGGTGGATCATTTACGTAGATTGAACTATCCACCAGATTTGATCGACACCTGTCGGGAGATGATTCTGGCAACAAAAACACATTCAGTGAATAGCAGTTCTGATATCAATTATTTTATTGATGCTGACATGTCTATACTGGGGGCTGATAAGGTATCTTATGCGAAATACGCCGCTGGTATCCGTAAAGAATATGGAGATTCAATTTATTTTGATGCGGGTAGAAAGCGTGTTTTACAAAGTTTTCTTGCCATGGAAAAGATATTTAAAACGGATTTTTTCTACGAAAAATATGAAGAACAGGCCCGTCTTAATGTTCAAAGTGAAATCGACGAATTGAGCTGAATTTCTAGCTACTGCTTACCGCCCAAATTCTGCCATTCACCGAGTTTTCTTTTCCATTAGTCTAAAAGAGTATAGACCGGGGCGCAGTAAATTGTCGTTTTGGATTAGCAAACATGAAAGGAAAACATCATGATCTTAACAGCAATCCCAATTAAACCATACTTTATCAAAATCTCTGTTTTTTATTCCGCTATCAATGTTCCCCCTTGCGTTAAAATTTTTTGCTTGTTTTTTTTGATAACAAGTGTAATATCCGATGCATCTTTTTCCGCTATAATATTTCGATAGATAGCATAGGTATAAATCCCGTTGGTAAAAGTGATGACATGATTACCGCCGCTTCCTTCAAAATCCAGTTTGCCGTTACTCAGGATAATGTCGGGCGGCATGTTTTCTTTTCTTCCGATCTTCCACGAAGCATACCTGTATTTTCCGTTGGCTAATTCATCTATTCTGATCAGGTATTTTTCGAACCTTATTGTATAAACTGGGTTTTTGAATTGTTTTAAAGAATTGTGTATGTATTCTTTTTGTTTTTGAATCAGTGTTTGTCTTAATTTTTTTTCGAATGGACTCTGATAGTTTACTGCTGTTATTTTTCCTGCTTCGCTATCTATCCATAGTGTGCCATTGTCGAGCATGATTCCCCGCCAGCCAACTTCTGTCCATTGTTCTGGTTTTGAATGTGCAATCAGATCCACAAGTGTCTGATCAAAAACCTCATGAAACCTTTGCTTGAATTCCTTCGGATTTTTTATCGCTGGAATGGGGTTTTCCCGCTTCAAGGGATAGTTTATGACCGTTGAAATCTCATCTATGTTTTTTTGTTTGAACAGTGAGATAATATGGCTGATGTTGGCTTTTTTTGACGCATCTGAATCCTGTGCGTGACCAAAGCTATAAACAAATAGCGCTACAATTAAAAAGCTAAATTTCATCTGTTCCTTTGTTATCTGGTATGTAAATGCCTATGAAATTAATAAATTAGATCAGTAATGATCAGTTGAGATTTCCTGTTCGGTTTTATTTATTCCGTAAATAATATTGTCTAAAACGTCCAGATCAATTTTATCAGCGACCAATTTAAAACCCAGGCGTTCCAGCAGCTTTTTGGAAGCTATGTTTTCGCGATGTGTATACGCTTCAATTGCCTCAATTCCCATTTCATGAAAAGCATATTTTAATAGGGCCTTTACAGCTTCACTCATTAATCCTTTACCTTGGAATTGCGGAAGCAATTCATAACCAAGTTCTGCATATTTTTTGCTCCAGTCAATATTCCATAAGGTTATAGTTCCCACAAATTCATTTTGATCTATTGTTTTAATTGTGAAATAGAATTTATTTTTTCTGACCATTTCAATAAACTGTCTTGTCTCTTCAAGACTTTTATTGAGATATCTTCCGATGTATTTAGCAACCTGGGGATTGGTCCTGAGATTGTGCATATTTTGCAAGTCGGACAGTTCGACAGTTTTTAATAGCAATTTCTCTGTTGAGATAGTAGTTTCCATATTCAGCAATAGTTTTATATCTTATTCAAACAAAAAAGTGTCAATCTGAATGTATGTTAGGATAGTTGATTTAATTGTTATTATATAGATGAAGTTAGTTAATTGGGCTTAATGTTTCTTCTATTTTGTGTTGTTTTTATTTTCAGTAGTCATTTTTGTTCGATACCTTGACAGTTCTTCGCTTTCTGTTTTGTAATTTTCTCCCAAAATAAGCAAAACCGTTTTGAGGGATCACCCCGGACTACCGTGCTAAATTTGAAAAGTTTTTGCTCAACAATGGAAAAATAGCCTGGACTAAGGGAACCAGCCTGCTTTTGGTTCTTCCTGGTCTCAGCCGCCAGTTGGAAACAGTGAAATTACAGCCTATGCAAGTGCTGCAATGCTGTTTGAAGGCCTAGCACGCTATCAGACAAAACTAAAATAATAGATTATATACAATAGCCATTAGGTTGCCCGTCAGCTCCTGATAGCTATCTTAAAATAATAAATGCTGATGAAACAAATAAACCGGATAACGACAACAGTACTATTGACAGGCTTGTGCTATATGATGGGACAGGCGCAGGTGAAAAACGGCCAATTTTCTGATCACGCCCAGAAGACCCTGGATGTGATCTATGATAAATATGGGAATACACAAAATAAATTATTGACTGAAAAGTACCCCTTTGACGAGAATTTTAAAGCAGACTACCTGAATAATAACACGCAGGCAGAACAGCAAAAGAAATATGCCTATCTCTGGCCTTTCTCGGGTAGTTTTTCGGCGGTCAATGCGCTGATGGAACAGTCAAAAGATAAAGCAGCCTACCAGAAAATATTGGACCAGAAGGTACTCGTAGGGCTCCATGAATATCGGGACGAAAAGCGTAAACCAGTGGGGTATGCCTCCTATATCAATTCAGCACCGGCATCGGATCGTTTTTACGATGATAACATCTGGTTGGGCATTGATTTTACAGATAGCTACATACAAACCAAAAAGACAGATTATCTTAAACATGCAAAGGAGATCTGGACCTTTGTAAAAAGTGGTGAAGATGATAAACTAGGCGGTGGTATTTATTGGTGTGAGCAAAAAAAGGAATCCAAAAATAGCTGTTCGAATGCCCCTGCCGCAGTGTTTGCCCTAAAGCTTTTTGAGGCGACCAAACAGAAAGATTATCTTCTTGAAGGCCGACGTTTGTATGAATGGACAAAAGCAGGTTTGCAGGACCCGGATGATAAGCTGTACTGGGACAATATACATCTTGATGGTAAAGTTGAAAAGGCCAAGTATTCTTATAATTCAGGTCAGATGCTGCAGGCTGCAGCATTGCTCTATCGGTTGACCAAAGAAAAGAAATACCTGGATGATGCGCAGCAGCTTGCTGAAGCTTGCCTGGGCTATTTTTTTGAAACAAGAGCGGGAAAAGATTTTCCGGTCTTAAAAAACAGTAATTTATGGTTCCACGCTGTGATGATGCGTGGCTATATCAGCCTGTTTGAGCAGGACGGAAATCGAAAATATATCGATATTTTTGCTCAGAATCTTAATCTCGCATGGCTTCGGATGCGGGATCAAGATGGACTTTTTGATACCGACTGGACTCTGGAGAATCCTAAAAAATCAAAATGGCTGTTAGATCAATGTGCTTTCGTGGAGATGTACGGGCGATTGGCGAAATTCGGGTATTAGAGAATCCCTAACAAGCTTCTAAGGAATGAAATGAGAACTCGGTACAACACCGAGTTCTTCGTTTCTGTCCTTACGCTTCTTTACGATTGTTGATCCATATTATTTTTTGGCTATCGCACGCTCAGGATTTTATTTCAGTCTTATAGATAGGGAGGCTGTAGCAAGGGAAAGTATTCGTACATTATTTCTTACTAAAATTGAAACGTCGTGCAATGCTAAATCCCCAGCGGAATTGACCTTTACCCCAAGAGCTATTTGTTTCGCTGATAAATTGCGATTCTTGAATCGCAGTAGCATTTGTAAAATTGAGGTGGAATATATGTCCTCCGGTGTCCATTTCTAGACCAACACCCAATGCATTATAATAGCGCTGACCACTTATTTCTTCGCGATATTTTTTATTTGATGACTTGCGGAAAGGAAATATATAGTCTGCAACAAGTGCTATCCGATTACTGATTTTGGCCCGACCACCAATCCCAAGTGCAAAGAGATCATTTTGGTCACTGTAGGCAGTATAATTCCGATGAAGATAAGAAGGGACAACAGTCAGTGATAAATTCGAACTGAATTTTCGCGCAATGATCAGCTGTGTTACGTAGCTTAGCCGGTCACTGAACCCGGTGAAACTTGCTGCCGACTGCTTATCCTCGGATGCTCCCATGGCTGATACCGTCATACTTCCAAAAAATGCAATGGACACCGGTATCCTGTTGTCGACTGTCTGTTCGATAAACCGGTACTTGATATTTCCTTCATAGAGCTGTCTGACTTCCGTAGCTCCTTTTGCTCTGGCGATCCCTATGTTCAGGTTATCGAGTAGGCCATAGTCGAAGCCGATTCTTATATCGGTTGAATTGTCTAGCCCAAAAAAATTCTTTGCGCCACCGGCACTACCGGCGATATCACCAAAACGATGATCGACCCTAAAGTCCATTTCATGACGATGAATAGTTTCGGTTGTCTTAAGATTGATCAGGTTGCCCGATTTAAAGGTTGCCGTAACTTTTTCATTTTTTGGACCTTCTACAGCAATTAATTTTTCAAGATCTTCCTGAGCAGATGTCGTTACCCAAACAAAACACAGGATTATAAATAGTATATTTCTCATTTGCAACAAATTCGTGTTGTTATTGTTTGTATAGCGCATCTACACTGATTTTCACTACTTCTGCAATTTTTTTTCCGACGATGGAGGGAATCGTGATTCTGTGATCGGCCAGCCTGATCTGAAAGCTTGTATTGGCCCTTATTATTCCGCTCTTTACATTGAATATCGCCGCGGTTGTATAAATTTTAGTCACCCCGTGAACCTGCAAATTGCCCTTTACGTTAAGGGTGTAATTACCATCATGGACTAATTTTTCGACCCCCTCGATTTTTCCTTTAAATTCTGCTAAGGGATATTTATCGCTTTCCATGTAATTTTCGTTAAAATGCTCCTGCATAAGCTTTTTGTCGAATTGGAAAGAGGTATTTTTTACCCGAAAGATAATATCTCCGGTTTTGATGTTCATGGCAGATGCCGCTAGCGTGCTCTTCGCTTCGATGTCTTCCAAAGGAGCATTGCTATAAAAAGTGATACTTGTTTCTTTTGAAACTAGGGACGATGTTTTTTGTGCGAATGCCGCGATACCACCAAATATCATAAAGAAGAATATGCTATAAATGTTGATCTTATTCATAAGTAGAATATTAATTTTCAGGTGTATTTCGTTTAATCCAGGCGTCCAGTAGCTCGATCTCCTTGACTGTAAGTGAACCGCCTATAGGCATGGATTTGGTGACCAATACAGCATTGTTGATTCTTGTACTATTGTCTTTGACCGATGAATACCCGCTAAATGTCCACTTTGCGCTGGCGCCGCGCCCTGGTGCATGACAGGAGCTGCATTTTGTTTCAAAGAGCGCTTTTGCAAAATTGATGTACGACACATTTGCAGCCGTCACGGTTTCCTCTTCATCATCGGGACTGAGTTCTTGCGCCTGCTTCTTGGTACACGCTGTCAATGCAATGGCAACTACAGTCATTGACAACACAACGATAGGACGACTCGTCCAGTCGTAGGTAATTGGAGTTTTTAGTTTTTTTAACATAGGTTCAATTCGATTAGGAGTGGATTAGCTTGTTGGAGCGATTGCCGTATTATCGTTCAGGATAGGCCATATACCAACACGTGGAAAACTGATTCCTTTATTATCTCCCCGCTGCTGATCCTGTCCAAAATAGTATAATGGCCAACCTTTGTAAGTCAATTGTTTCTTCCCAAAAACGGTTATGACGGCGATATCTGCCGTTCGTACTAACGAAGGCAATGAACCGGTTTCTTTTTGATAGATTGGCCAGATGGCGTCATTGCTGAAATCTGCCTCCGTATAATTGTTCTTGTTGAACTTGTCCGGTTTAAAAGCATATAGCGTTCTTCCTTTGTCGTCAGTCAGATAGATTGTTTTACCCGTTCCCTCGCTGTAATCACTCAAATAATTTTTACCGTCATGGCCGACGAGCTGTGCATTGGCTATCATAAGTAAATAGTCAGGTTTTGCGACATACCAGATTTTATTTACGGCATCACCTTTTGCCTGACCAGATTGACCGTCGCCAGCATAGTAATATAAGGGCCAGCCTTTGTAGGTACTCTGTTTGGAACCATCTTCGCGGGTGATTTCACCAAGTAGACTTTTATCGATTTTGACATCTGTGCTTGTTTCACTGCTATAATAAATAGGCCAGGTTGCCAGGCAGTTGCCATTGCAGGTAGATGTCCCTTTAGTGTCGTTTGAGAAGAAATAAAGTGTTTTACCATTTGCATCCGTTAGGACATTGCCAAATTGCATATTGGAAGTTATCTGTATGCCTTTGTTTTTGATTTCTGGATCTGGGCTACCTTCGTCATTTTTTGAGCATGCCGAAAACAAGCTCACCGTGACCATGGCTATAAAGCCTGTTATCACCTGTTTTTTGTTTGATTTCATAATTGTATGTTTTAAAATGTTGTCTTGATATTACGAGGACTGAAAGGAAAAAGTTGCCTGTAAATGGCGCGGAAAAAAAATATTTTTTACAGGCAACCTTTTGTATAATGCGTTCGTATTAGTCTTAATACTATATTTATCAAAAGAAAGAAAGTAATATCGAGTGGCGATAACAGAAGTTGACGAAAAATCTATCCATATTATTAAAGGATGTATCGATGGGGACCGTAGGGCTCAAAAAGATCTATATACCGCCTATTATGCGATGGCCCTTGGGATATGTCTACGTTACTCGAATAATAGAGAGGATGCCATAGGTATATTAAATGAAGGTTTTTTCAAAGTATTTAAAAATATCGGTAAATACGATTATCAGAAACCTTTTTCTGTGTGGATAAAAAAGATCATGACGAATACAGCAATTGATTTTTATCGGGCCAAGATAAGACAGGGGATACATGTGGATGTTGCAATGTATGAACAGACGATCGTCTATGACGACACGGTCAGCCAGAAATTAAACTATGAAGATCTACTGGCCATGGTACATCAGCTTCCACCAGCATATAGGGCAGTTTTCAATCTCTATGCCATCGATGGTTATGGTCATGAAGAGATCAGTGACATGCTGGGTATTGCCATTGGAACATCAAAATCCAATCTGCATAAAGCCCGTGGCCGGCTTGCTGAAATGGTCAAAATTCAACGTGCAATGTGTGGTAAAACTGAGGAGAAAACATGATGGAAAAGGATAAGAATAAGATTGATGAGATTTTTAAGGAGGGTCTCAGTGATGCGAAATTCGAATTTAATGAATCACATTGGCAGGACATTGAATTTCGGTTAAACAGGGCGAGTCGATCGAAGAAGAAAAAGATAGTCCTTTTAGCAACACTGGTGACAGCTATGGCCGCGGTTTTGGTGTTATTTTTTATCTGGAATTCCGAAGAGGTACTTTGGGACAAACCATCTGATAAAATAAGTGAGCCGGCTAATGCGCATAACCGGGAGACTGCGGATAAAGAACCACTTCGCCCTTTTGAGTCTCCTTTTATTCCCCCTCAACAGGAGCAGCAATGGATTTCGTTAAAGCCAAAAGAATTAAGGACATCTAAGCTAGAAAGAATAGCTGAAGGAACATCGGAGCAGCCTGTCCAAGTTGTTGAAATTGCCGATGCAAGGCAGACCATGGCACGGGGAACTAGTTTAAGTGCGGCTTTTTCAATTCCAACAATGGAATACAAGGTTAAAACACTACCGAGCTTCAAGTTGAAAGCAGATCCTGTTGAAGCTATCGGCGATCGTTTGGCGGCGATTTATCAACCCCAAGGTGGCGAGGAAATAGTTTCCTCTCAAAAAGATCGATCTGTTGTCAGCTTTTTGGCCGGACCCGATTTAACAAGTGTCAGGGGTGCTGGTAAATCTTCTCTCAGTGAAAATATTGGTTTGGCTTATTCCTACTCGGTGACCAGAGGGCTGAGTGTTTCTGTCGGAGCTACCTATGCGAAAAAAAACTATAAATCCGCGTATAAATTTTATGTACCATCAAACCCGCCTGAGCTGACACAATTACCAAGCAATGTCAGTGCGGTCTGTGATGTTATTGATGTGCCTCTGACGGCGAGTTATACTGTGTTGAAAAGTAAAAAAGTAAAATTCAATGTCAGCGCTGGACTGTCAAGTTATTTTATGCTCAAAGAAAAATACACATTTGATTACGAGGGCGGAGGTGGTTATGGAGGAAATAATAAAACTGCGGTCTATGAAGTCAGCGGTGAAAATCAGCATATTTTTGGTGTGGCTGATTTTTCGATATCTATTGAAAAGAAAATCAACGACAAGATCAATGTCGGTGTAAAGCCATTTGTTAAGCTGCCTCTAACGGGGATTGGCTATGGCAATGTAGATTTGGAGTCAAAAGGGGTAGCCTTTACGTTGGGAGTGAGTCTGTAATCTTAGCATTCGTCACCCAACTGCTGGCATTCAGCGTTTTTTTGATCTGACTCTGACGATATCTTACTTCATTGCCAATTTCATTTTGCCATTGCTTCTTGAGGGAAAGAGCATTTTAAATCGAATGTGGATTTCTAATTAGAACAAAGCCGATGTTGGGGGCGTTGACCTGAACCAAGTGATCAGTCTAAGTATGAATGAATTTTGCTAAATACAGTCTTATTTAGTGAAAAGAAAACTGTATTTATACGCCCTTAGGGTATTTATACCTCTTCTCCGATTATAGATACCTGTGTTGATATCCTTACTGTCTGATGGCATAATGTTTGAAATTTACTCATCGTTTATAAAAAATGAATATACACATTAACACATCAACGTATGAAAAAATTAATTCAAACATTAGGACTGGGTATGTTTATCTTAACAGTTTTCATTGGCTTTACTTCATGTAGCAAAGATGACGATCCTGCGGACAATGATCTTTTTATTGGAAAATACGAAGGTACTATCTCGTTCGATGATCTAAATGACAATGGTAACGATGTATCTGCTGCGGAGGGAACAGTTACGGTGACTAAAGTAGGTAACTCCTATAATTTCGCATTTGGAAATAGTATTCCTAATCTTAACGGAGTTGATTTCGAGAAAAAAGATAATGTCTTGATCAATATCGGTTCGGCAGGTACAGGACTTATCCGAATAGATGCTGGTAAATTAACCATTGGTTATACCAAAGATGGTAAGGCATGGTCAGCCGATTGTCAGCGCAAATAATATCGGAATATAAAATATTTTTACCGGGTTGCCCAATCTTTTTTTGACAACCCTTTTTTATGAAATACTTTTTTACATCCTTTCATTCCTTTCTTTGAGTGCATTAAAAGCCCAATGGCCAAAAGATCTCCTATCGTGATTGTTATCCGATGTTTGTCACACTTTCCTGTGTTTCTTGTAAGGAACTAAAAATTATATTATTTTTAAGGAGTATCATTGATAAATTCTAACAACAACCATATGGAAATGGAATCACTTTCCGGATATGTTAAAGAAGAACGGTTTATAGATCTGTACAAGGCAAATATCTTTGCCCTTTTCTTATTTATTCCAATTATTCTGTTGTATACCTTACCATTTTATCTTATTTGGGAGCCCAATGAAAACCCGTTTGTTTTTATCAAAAATATGTTAGAAATAACGTCGTTATCTTCTGCGTTGATAGGTGTCCTCATAGTGGTCATTGGGGTAGTGGTGCATGAACTAATTCATGGGATAACTTGGTCATGTTATACCAAAAATGGGTTCAGATCGATCAAATTCGGTGTTTTAATGAAGATGTTGACACCTTATTGCCATTGCAAGGAGCCACTTCGTGTCCGACAGTATATCATAGGTGCATTGATGCCATCGATTATCCTAGGGATCATTCCTATTATCTATGCATGGTACAGTGGAAATATTCATATACTGCTGTTTGCTATTTTTTTTACCGTTTCTGCTGCCGGTGATTTTATGATTGTTCACTTGATATGGCGAGAAGATATGCGAAGCCTAGTTCTTGACCACCCTTCTGAGGCGGGATGTTTCATCTATAAAAAAGAAGATTAATCGATAGATTGAGCTTATTACTGTTCATTGCATATAGCCGATTGACAAAAGTTAAAAGCTGGTCGAGTTACGTAAGCCAACGATGCAGGCAACTTTAAAATCTCAGCTAGCAAAGAAAAAGCATGCGCACCCACCTCCTGTGATGGTTGTGTAATTTTTTGATCAACTGAACATTTTCAATTGGTTTCGGAGAGGGTACTGTAGAAAATTCTGTCGTTTATCAAAATCCGGGATAATCATTTGTCAGTGGAAGTGCCCCACTGATCATTACGTCCGAAATCGTATTTATGTAATCTCATTATTACATAAATACGAATATATCCCCGTTTTTGACCTATATACCCCTCAATTTTCATCGAAAAGGGATATATTTTTGTTTATGATAATCAAGAGCTATTGTCTTAAGAAACATAAATTAATGATGAAAAAACTTTTATTTGTCTGCCTTAGTTTGCTTACAAATTATTTCGTTGCGCATAGTCAACAGCCAATACCATCTGGGTATAGTTTGGTCTGGTCTGACGAATTCAATGACGAAGGTTCTCTCGATACAAACAAATGGAGCTATGAGGAAGGCTTCAAACGTAACCGTGAAGAACAATGGTACCAAAAAGATAATGCATTCTGTCGAAATGGTGTGTTGATTATTGAGGCCAAGAGAGAAGAACGTGAACATCCTGGCTTTCAACCGGAAAGTACTGATTGGATTAGTTCCCGTAAAAAGATAAAGTATACCTCAGCGTCAATAAATACCTTGGGCAAACAAAAGTGGCAATATGGCATTTTTGAGATTCGGGCACGTATTCCTATAGGCGAAGGACTTTGGCCCGCTTTCTGGACTTTAGGTACCACCAAGGAATGGCCTTCCAATGGCGAAATAGATATCATGGAATATTACCGCGGCAATATATTGGCCAATATCGCAATAGGGACCGACCAACGTTGGAAAGCGCATTGGTTTAGTAAGACACAAGCCGTCAAAGAACTAGGCGGGAAAGCTTGGGCCGATCAATTCCATATCTGGCGGATGGCCTGGGATGAAAAGGAAATTGCTCTTTACGTGGATGATATCGAGATGATACGCGTTACATCGGATCAATTGGTCAATCGCGATGGTACAGGGTTTAATCCATTTACACAGCCACATTACTTGCTCTTGAATTTGGCGCTGGGTGGTATTAACGGCGGCACGATCGATACGAAGTTACTTCCGGCAAAGTACGAAATAGATTATGTACGTGTTTATCAAAAACCGAAGTCTGAAGTCTTTTCTGACTTTCGACCCGGCGCAACATGGAAAGATCAGTCCGGTGATGTGATCAATGCACATGGAGGCGGAATCCTTTATCAAAACGGAAGGTATTATTGGTACGGTGAGAAACGTGGGGGAAGCACATCGCAGGGGGTCAATGTCTATTCCTCAGATGATCTATACAATTGGAGGTTTGAAAGACTGGCGCTGACTCCGAGTGCTGATTCGACGAGTGATATTGCATGGGGGTGCATCATCGAAAGACCAAAAGTCATCTATCATCATAAGCTAAAGAAGTATGTTATGTGGTTCCACCTCGAGTTAAAAGGACAAGGCTATGTAGCAGCTAGGGCTGCAGTTGCTGTCAGTGATTCGCCCGTTGGCCCATTTCATTTTGTCCACAGCTTTCGGCCCAATAATAATATGTCCCGGGATATGGGGTTATTTGTGGATACGGACGGTAAAGCTTATCAAGTCTATTCATCAGACGAAAATTATGCCCTACGTATGGTTCAATTGACCGATGATTACCTCCATGTAACCTCCAAAGATTCCTTATTATTCCGAAATCATAGAGAAGCTCCTGCTTTATTTAAGTATAGAAACAACTATTATTTGGTTACCAGTGGATGTACCGGTTGGGCTCCAAACCGTGCAGAGCTCCACGTAGCAACAAACCTTTTTGGACCCTGGAAGTCTCTCGGGGATCCCATGGTTGGTGCTAACTCGGCGTTCACTTTTGGGGGGCAGTCTACATTTATACTCCCTGTTGCAGGAAAAAAGGATGCTTTTATTTTCATGGCCGACCGTTGGAATCCCAGGAACCTTACGGACAGTAGGTATATTTGGTTACCCATCGACCTAGTAAACGACAAAATACAAATAAACTGGAGAGATAAGTGGGATCTGACTCATTTTTCAAATAATTCATAATAACTGCAAATGCAATTACTGAACAGATTAGTACTCCTAGTGCTGAATAGCCTCGTGCTCCAGGCTGACCTGTATGCACAGTCGAGTGTGACATTAACACGTGATGACAATAATCTACATCGACAAGATACTGTTATCCGAAAAGGGATTCCTTGGCTGGATGAAACTATAACCGAAGAAAATCGGCTCCCTATGCACACTGATTTTGTCACCTTTCGAAATGCATCCGAAATTATCAACAATGATTGGCGCGAATCTTCAGCCTATTTAAGCTTGAATGGCTCATGGAAATTTAAATGGGCAAACAGTCCTTCACAATTGCCAGCTCACTTCGAGGCATTGAACCATGATGACCATAATTGGGACAATTTTCAGGTGCCTGCTAACTGGGAACTTAATGGATACGGTTTTCCGATGTATACAACTTCGGGTTTTGAGTTCACTTATCTGATTGGAAAACCAAATCCACCTGTAGTACCAATGGAATTTAATCCAACAGCTGTGTATCGACGTAAAGTGATACTAGCCGATAACTGGCAGGAAAAGCCCGTTATTCTACATATTGGGGCGGCCAAGTCAAATTTATCTGTTTGGGTGAACGGTGAATACGTTGGCTATGGAGAAGATAGCAAATTACCTTCCGAATTTGACATTACAAAATACTTAAAAAGAGGAGAAAATCTGATTACGATGCGCGTGATGCGATGGGGAGTAGCAAATTATCTGGAAGATCAAGATATGTGGCGTTTGAGTGGTGTGACGCGCGACTGCTACCTGATAATGCGCGAATCGGTACACCTGAACGATATTCAATTGTCCCCCACGCTTAATGATTCATTTGACAACGGCGTATTGAACACCAAGCTAATCTTAAATAAGATTAGCCAGGAAGATTTGACTGCGGAGATTATACTGACTAGGAATGAACAGCTTGTAGCAAGTGAATCTGTGAAAATATCGGGTAAAGAAGCGTGTGCGGGACTGGCCGTGGACAGACCGGCACTTTGGTCTGCAGAAGCCCCGAATTTATACCAGGTAATTATCCGGTTGAAAGACAGCCGCGGAAGAGTGGTTGAAGTTATAACCCAGCGCGTAGGTTTTCGCAAGATAGAGATTAAAAATGGTCAATTGCTTGTCAATGGTCAGGCAGTACTTATTAAAGGGATAAATAGACATGAAACAGACCCAGTCACTGGACATGTGATCTCAAAAGAAAACATGTTGCGAGATGTGCGGTTAATGAAAAAATTCAATATTAATGCTGTCCGTACGAGCCATTATCCCAATGCAACGTATTGGTTACAGCTTTGTGATCAATACGGACTTTACGTTATCGATGAGGCCAATATAGAGTCCCATGGTATGGGGTATGACCTGTCCTATACCATGGCGAATAGGCCGACATGGGAAAAGGCTCATGTCGAACGAGTTGAACGCCTTATCCAGCGCGACCGCAATCATCCTAGTGTGATCATTTGGAGCATGGGAAATGAAGCCGGGAATGGGTACAACTTTTATCGGGCATATCTTCGCATGAAAGAATTGGACCAAAGCCGTCCTGTACAGTACGAAAGGGCTGTGAACAATTATGGCGAAATGCGATTTGATTGGAATACGGATCTGATCGTTCCGATGTATGCAAGTCCGTCGGCTATGAAGAATTATGCGATGAAGAATCCTAAACCCCAGCGGCCTTTCATTCAATGCGAATATGCTCATGCCATGGGGAATTCATTGGGTAACTTCAAGGAATATTGGGATATTATTCGAGCAAATAAAGGAATATTCCAGGGAGGCTTTATCTGGGATTTTGTGGACCAGTGTTTTGTTAAAATAAACAATAAAGGCGATACTGTGTATACTTACGGTGGTGACTATGAACCCAAAGAAGCCATCACAGACTGGAATTATGCATCCAAGGGGATTTTTTATGCCGATAGAACCCCTTATCCCCATGCTTGGGAAATGAAGAAAGTTTACCAAGATATTCACAGTAGCTTATTGGGCGACCAACGTATAAAGATTTACAATGAACGCTTTTTCACCGGATTGGAAAATGTTGAACTCCAATGGGACCTTATTGTAAACGGAAAGAAAGTCCAGTCTGGTCTGGTCAAGAGCCTGCATGTTTCTCCGCAGCAGTTTACCTCGTTGGCTATTCCTTATCAGACAGCTACTCAAGGTGAGAAATTTCTAAATTTGACGTATCGATTGAAAGAAGCGGAACCATTGCTTCCCAAAGGACATATTGTCGCGACTGAGCAGTTGTCTTTAGGAGGAGTTTTCAAACCGAATACGACCATTTTAGCTAAAGGGAATATCAAAACAGAGCAAAGAGATGGAAATCTTGTTATTGAGGGAAACCAGCTGCTGATCAAGTTTGATCTTAAATCTGGATGGCTGACACATTATAACTATAAGGGGCAGAATTTTACCGATGAACAAGCTTTTTTTAAGGCTAATTTCTGGCGGGCTCCGAATGACAATGATTTTGGTGCAAATACACCTGAAAAGCTAAAATCCTGGAAACAGGTTACAGATGCGATTGAATTGGAAAAAATTTCATCAGAACTTGTTGGTAATCTAGTTTGCGTTTGCGCTACGTATAAGATGCCACAGGTATTTGGTTTATTGGAGATGAAATATTGCGTGAATCAATCGGGTGAAATGCGCGTTTGCCAAATATTCAGGGCTGACACGACCCAGAAGGTGGCCTTTCTGCCACGTTTTGGTATGCAATGGATCATGCCTGCCGGATTTGAAGACTTGGTTTATTACGGAAGGGGCCCGCAGGAGAATTATATTGACCGAAATTTTTCCTCACATGTAGGACTATATAAACAAACTGTAGAACAACAGTATTTTCCATATGTTATGCCACAGGAGACGGGTAACAAGACCGATGTCAGATGGGCGGAAATAAAGAATAAGCGAGGTCGTGGACTGCTTGTTACTGCAGACTCGACTTTTAGTATTAGCGCTTTGCATTATTTTGACAGCGATTTGGATGATGGCCCAAAAAGACAACAGCGTCATGCGGCCGATCTGGTCAAAAGGAAGCAAACACAGCTCAACATAGACCTCAGGCAGATGGGCGTTGGCGGAATAAACAGTTGGGGAGCGTGGCCACTTTCTGAATATACATTGCCCTATAAGGATTATTCCTTTTCTTTTGTGATAAAACCCATAGAGTAATTTCTTTATTTTACTCTATGCCTCATATGCGAGAGTATTTGCGCAGATAGGTTTTGGAAAGGCTATTCAGATCAATAGAAACTGGTCGTTTCATTTGGGCGATTTAAAATACATGAGGCAAGTTGATATTTTATTTCATTAGCCTTCCTCGTGTAATTTTTAGGAGGTGGTTTACTGCAACGTATTACTATGTTTAAGATAAATGTTATTTTCGTATAAACGAAAGAAATATGAGTATAGCATTGATACTGAATAGCGGCCGGGCCGAAGAATGGAAGCTCGAAATCAATAAGCATTTACCTGAAACAAGAGTCGAGATCTATCCGGATATCCAAAACTATGATGAGGTCGAGTTTGCGCTTTGCTGGAAGCCTGAGGCAGGTTATTATGCTCATTTTCTTAATTTAAAAGTTATCCAATCTGGAGGAGCCGGAATAGATCATTTATTACCGAAATCTATACCATCACATATTCATACCTGTAGGATTGTAGATCCAATGCTAAAAAGCGATATGTTTGAACATGTTTTGACCTGTGTGATGCATTCGATGAAGAATTTTTCGGCTTATGCTAGAGAACAGAGAAAAAAACATTGGCATCCCCTAGTGTATAAATCCATTGGTCAAACGTATATAACGGTTTTAGGATTAGGTGAAATAGGAGGGTATGTTGCCGAAAGATTGGTTGAGCTAGGTTTCAAGGTCAATGGTTGGTCCAATTCTCCAAAAAATATACAGGGAGTCATTTCTTTTACAGGTATTGAGGGCCTTAGCTCAGCAGTTGAGCAGACGGATTTTATTGTGAATGTTTTACCATTGACTGATGCCACCAGCGGAATTTTGAATCATCAGTTTTTCTCCTTATGTCCGAAGGGAACTGTTTTACTTAACGTTGGTAGGGGCGACCATCTTGTGGATGACGATTTAATAGAAGCGATAGACAAAGGACAGATTGCCGATGCTTACCTCGATGTGTTTCAACAAGAACCATTACCCCAAGAGCATCCATTCTGGAATTGCAGCTCTATTTTTATAACACCTCATGTTGCAAGTAGGACAAACATTGGCTCTTCGGTCTTGCAAGTGGTGGATAATTATAGAAGAATGGCTGCTGGGCAACCTTTGCTCAATGAAGTTTCCTTAAAAAAGGGCTATTAAAAATCCTTGCTGCCATAGAGGTTTCACCTCTCCATTTCGTTTATTCACCTTGCCGTAGTGTTGTCTCTACTTTGCGTACGCCCCTCGGAAGATTATTATTTTTGATATGAAGTAGAGGTCCAAATACTGCCATACGCAAATATGCCATAAAATCGAGTGCTTCCATATATTCACCTCTTCCAATTTTTGTTAGCCCATAGTGCATCCAGGTCCAAAATCTGTCTTCGATCCATTGGAAGTCAGGAACCGGAAATTGTGCTTTGGTCGTGTCTATCACTTTTTGTAAAATATTGTCGATATCTAATAAAATAATAGGATCTTCAATCCTGACGCAAAATTCCTCAAGAGTGATAAACTTAATATCTACGTGTAATAGGGGAAAGTCATATAGACAGATTAACAACTTTTTTCGCCAACATGTTCACCTGTAAAAGCTGATAAGAGATTTCGGAAGCGGTTAGCATACTCGACCATCCGTGATCTGTTGGCGTTCAGATCCTCTTCGGTGATGATCACTAAGTCTAGATCAGACCATTTATCAATTTGACTGGTTCGCCAGGAGCCAGAGACTGCTAATCCAATGATATTCCGATCTCTTTTTAAAACCTGAACAACATTTTTTGCAAATGCTTTCTGCATAAATACCTGTTTTGAATACCAATATAATGCTTTTTTGTCTGTGATTATAATACATATGACTTGGAATCCCGCTCAAAATAATGAGATAATAGGAGCTATTATAATCAATAAACATTGAATTTAAGTTTGTTGATCGCCATGCTTTTTTTATATTTAAGTGTCATAAAAACAATTATAATCTATCTATGAAAAATATCTACTTGACCCTTTTCGGATTTTTTTTGTTTATTCATGTGGTTTGGTGTCAGTCATCTATTGCTTATTTAGGTATAAACCAAGGGCTTTCTAATGATCTTGTCACAACAATTTTTCAGGATCGAGACGGTTTTATATGGTTTGGAACATCAAATGGTTTGAATCGTTACGATGGATACGAATTTAAAGTTTTTAAAAATGATCCTTTGTCTAAAAATACACTCTCTGATAACCGTATAACAGCTATTACAGAAAGTAAATTTGCAAATCTGTATGTAGCGACGAAAAGCGGGCTTGTTGTGATCGATCCAAGTCGTACCAATTATCAGCAAGTATTGTTACAGTTGCCAGATGGAAACACGCCCATAAATTTTGCAGTTCATCAAGTTGAGCAAGATGGCCGTGGTCAGGTATTTGCACAAGGAGGAGCTAAGGGGCTCTTAAAAATTCAGGAAACAAAAGATTATAATATAGCACAACTTATACCTTTGAAATATGACGGCCAAAGCTTGTCCAATTACCGTGTTAATACGATTTGCAAAGCAGCTGGTGTTGGAATCTGGGCGATAATCGAAAATCTTGGTTTGGCTTATTATGATTCTGAAAAGGATACTTTTTCGCTGACCGAAAAAGGAAACTTTCAATCGGCGGCTATGGTAGCAGATCCGACAGGAAATATTTGGTTTTCCAATAGGGGACAAATTGTTTGTTACAATACAAACGCAAGATCTTTTACATATTACAATTTTGGTCCTTACCGAAAACCTATCGTGAACCTTTATTATGGAAAGGATAAAAAGTTATGGATATGCACGGACGGTATGGGCATTCAGAAACTCGATATCAATACTGGGAAGTTTGGGGATCAAGTAGGATTTGATCAACAGCAATTGACCAGTAAGTCTATTTTTGCAGTACTTGAAGATAAAGATAATCGTATTTGGATCGGAACATTAAGGGGAGGAATCAATATTATAGATCCACTTAGAAGAAGGTTTAAAACATCAAAAATCAATCCCAATAGCCGACTGGTAAATACTTCCGATTTTACTTTATCGTTTGAAGAAGCAGATCAAAATCATATATGGATCGGTACAGATGGCGATGGATTATACAAATGGAATAAGACCAGAGGTGTAATAGAAAATTATCCCTTTTCATCGAATTTAGATCTCAGGCATACTTTTGTTACAGCACTTGTCCAAGATCGGTTGGATCAACTCTGGATCGGAACCTATGATATGGGTATCTTAAAGTTAAACACGAGAACCGGTGTGACGAAACATTATACCTGTTATTTTCCAAACACCAAATATATTAATAACACCGTATGGCGTCTATTTAAGGATAGAAAGGGAGTTCTTTGGGCTTCCACTCTTAGTGGTGGAAATGTCTATTTTCTAGATAAGGTTACAGATCAATTTAAACCGCTTGATTTGCCGATAAACGATGTGTTAACTTTTTATGAAGACAAGAATAATGTTTTATGGATGGGATCATGGAATTTCTTATTCAAGTTAGATTTGAGGACAATGGAATACAAAAATTACCGCATAGGTACTCCAATCCGTTTTATACAACAAACAGAAAATGGATTTCTTTGGCTTGGTACGGAGGGCGCAGGACTTTTACATCTGAATTTAAGCACCATGAATTATAGGCGTTATACGGAAAAGGATGGGCTTGTCAGCAATACACTATTGAATGCCCTACAGGATACGCATGGGAATATCTGGATATCATCACTTGATGGACTTTCTAAAATGGATGTGCGAAAAAAAGCATTTCAAAATTTTTACCAATCGGATGGTTTGCAAAGTAATCAGTTTAACTATAACGCAGCAATAAAATTAAGAGATGGTCAATTGATTTTTGGAGGCATTCGTGGCTTCAATATATTCAACCCGCTGGAGATATTCTTTCAGACAAAGTATCCGCCTTTAAAATTCACTGAATTAAGTATTGATAACATCCCTTTTGGTCGGGCTGAAAATCAAAAGGGAGTTTCGTTGAATACTGTTAAAAGCCTCAAAATACCTTATGACAGTGCGACTTTATCTTTTTCGTTTGCCGCGTTGGACTTTACTTTTTCGGATCGGATTAATTATGCTTATTATCTCGAAGGTTGGGATAAGGACTGGAATTATGTCAATAAGCAAAGGGCTGCTTATTATTCAAACCTCAAGGAAGGCAGGTATACATTGCGTATCAAATCGACAAATGCAAATGGAGAATGGAATCAGGATGAACGAACAATTAGCATTCAAATTTTGCCGCCTTGGTATAGAAATACCTGGGCTTATTTAGGATATATGTCGCTCTTAATTGGTGCCATATATCTTTACAATAAATACCGAGAAAATAAGGCATTATTGTTAGTGAAATTGAAAACAGCTGAATTTGAACGGGAAAAGGAACACGAATTAACCGAAGAGAAATTAACATTTTTCACCCATATTGTCCATGAAATTAGGACGCCGTTGACACTAATCGTTAATCCGATTAAAGATATTATCAGCAACACAAAAAAAAATAAGGAAGAATTGGACGAATTGAAATCCATTTATACGCATTCAAAGCGATTATTAAATCTTGCTGACAAACTTCTTTTGTTCAGAAAAACCGACGGGAATTTCGACGAACTTTCTTATACAGTATTTGATGTTGTCTACCTATTTCGAGAGGTTTTTGAATCGTTCAGGCAATTGGCAAATTATAGGAATATTACCTATCTATTTGAATCCGCTATTGAAAGACAGATCATTAAAGCTGATTACCAAAAATTGGAAATTTGTTTTGTTAATTTACTGCAAAACGCACTTAAATATACAGCTGAAGGTGGATCTATATCCGTAAAAATAGATAGTCCGGATCAAGAGTTGAGATTTGATATCATTGACTCGGGACAAGGCCTACCTACTCAGCTGACTGACGAGATATTTAAACCTTTTAAACGGAATTTTAGATTATTTAATAAAAGTGAAGAAGGTTTTGGAATCGGATTATTTTTTGTTAAAAAGTTCATAGCGCTTCATCAGGGTAAATTGGAGTATTCTGCCAACGCAAATGCTGGGGTGACTTTTTCTATAACATTACCGCTTGATGATTTGATGCACGTGGATATGTCATATAAACAACTTGATACACAAAAAACAACTGTTGAATATGCTCCCACTGTGCAAGAAAATGATTTGGGTGAGGTTTTGGGACCATTATCTATAAAAAAGAGGCAAGTTGACGAATTGTATAGTACCATATTACGTGACAAAATACTTGTCGTTGATGATAACGAAGACATGCTCCGTTATATTAGCAATATTTTTTCGGATAAATACCATGTTATAAATGCGGATAGTGCAGAAAGCGCAATGAGTGTGTTAGAGAAGTTAGAACCTTCCATTGTTATAAGTGATGTGATGATGGCGGGTGATTCGGGTATTGACCTCTGCAAACAGATAAAGAATAGTACGCGTCTCAGTCATATCCCCATTATTTTATTGACTGCCAGTTCATCATTTGATGTTAAATTAAAAGGTATTGAAGTAGGAGCTGATGATTATGTAAATAAGCCATTCGATAAAGAACTGCTTCTGACACGCGTTGAAAGTTTAATAGAGAACAAAAATAGACTACATGCTTATTTTTACAGTGAAATCACATTGAAGTCAAATGACTATAAAGTTCCCGTTGCCTTCAAAGATTTTTTGCAACAGGCAATTGAGATTGTCGAAATGCACCTGTTAGATGAAGCTTTTACTGTAAAGACGCTAGCTGAAGCTTTAGGAATGAGCCACTCAAATATGTATAGGCGTATAAAATCGATATCAGGTAAATCCGCTAACGAATTTATACGTTATATTAGGATGCGTCGGGCAGCACAGCTACTCATCGCTAATAAAACGAATATTAATGAGACTGCCTATAGTGTTGGCTTTAAAGATATCAAACACTTCAGGCAGCATTTTGCTAAAATATTCGGATGTTCACCATCTGAGTATCGGAAACGTTATAATCATTTGGGAAAAGCTGGGCAATAGGTAACGGCAATGATTAAATGGCGTGTATGGAAAGAAAAAACAGAAAAATAGTTGCCTGTAATAAAGCATCTATTTTTCTGTTTCGATAAAGAAACCTGTTTTGTGCTATTATTAAGTTCCGCTGTGGCTGGTCATACCATCTTTTCGCATCGCTTCGATTATTAGACAATTGTAGACGTAGTCCCAGCTTGAGGTAACTTCCGAGTTTTGATTTAAGCCATAGGGCCACCAGTGCATAGTATCGCCATTAATAACCGCAGATTCATCGGTATTGATCGATTTTAGCATCCTGTTAGCGTTGGTCAAACTATACTTACCGTTTACAATAGCTTGCGACCACCAGTTTGTCGTACCGGTTCCAAAAGTATGGTTCATCTCATGCAACATCGTGCGTATATTTTGATAGCTTTCATTAGCGCCAAATCGCATCCATCCCTCATTGTTGGCATCGGCAGTAGGGACTCCTGGATCGTAGTTGAGATAAATATGTTTGGTAGCGGAGGTATATTCATTCGTATACCATAGCGCACTGTCGAGGGCCACTTGCAGCCGTTGATAAGCAGCAAGCTGTTGGGCTGTAGGATTATTCACTTTATTGAATGTGTAGGTTACTTTACCTTTGGCGATCGTACGGAAAGAAATGTCAGGTCCATAACTTACGCCGGTTTCGTTGATTGCATATGCCCGAAGATGGTAGTCTGTACTTGGAGTAAGGTTATGAATACCAATTCGAAACTTGCCCGTACCTTTTGATCCGTTCACAAGCTTATGATCACTTATCAATGGTTTTTCCATAGTTCCCCAACATATTCCTCGTTCGGTAACTGCACCACCACCACTGCTAATAATATTCACATCATAATAAATTATTGATGAGCCGATGATAAAGACTGGATTGGTGCCAAAGGTAACAGATTGTATATCAGCAGTTGTTAATTCCTCTTGCATGCCATAAGAAATGCCACCCTTATTTTTGGCATAAGGCCGAATATAATATGTTTGGGAGGGATTTAATGCGGATAAGGCTACGCTAAATTCACCTGATCCTTTGCTAGAGCTGGCTTCTATAGGATTATTGTCGATTGTAGGATTGGGAGTAATGCTCCAGCAGATACCACGGCTTGTCACTAGAGCCCCGCCTTTGTTGACTACTTTGCCTGTAATCAGAGCCCCAGTCGTTGTGACATTGGAGAAGGTTAATTTCCCCAACTCAGCAAGTGCGATGCCGTCTGTTTTTTCCGGAGGCATCAAAGCACTTATTTCGGCGGGAGTTTTTTTACAGCCTGAAAAACTACAGGCTGTAATCAACAAATAAAAAACTGATTTATTCATGTCTATAGGTTATAATTTTTCGAAAATCATATTACCCGAAACTTTAAAATAGGAGCCATCGGAAGCAGTTCCATTCATGTTTCCAAGAAAGCCCAAGGTTACCGATCCTGCTTCGATTACCGTAAACTCAAGAATGGCCTGGTTTCCCGATATCGTTTTATAGCTGATGGCTGTGTTTAAGTCTGCTTGATCAGGTAGTCTGTTACCTTTTGCGGCGAGAAGATTAACTACCCCCGCACTCCCTTTGTCAATTTTTGAGACAGTAAAACGATATTTGCCGGGCTGAAGGTTGGTGGTTTGGTAAATCTTGCCATTTACTATAGGAGCTAAGTTAGGAGAAGGAGAAGCCCATTGCCACCAGCCAGCTTCCAAAGATAAACAAGCCTTTTTATCCCTGATCTCTATCCCGCCATAGTATTTTACTTCGGAGGTTCTGTAGTTTTTTGCTGCCTCGTTGACCAGCCAATAAGCTGGAGTGCCCCATCGATCGCCGCCCATTTCCAATGTCTCGAAAGGAAAGTTCATATTTTTAAGATACACCTCCTTAGGCAATATATTTGCAGAATAATTTGTGTAGAATGTATCGATACTTAGCGAATCTGGAACAAATAACGTACGGTAACGAAATGGTTTTCCGGGTAAAAAGTTTGCAAGCACACTTTTGCCAAATTTAATGGAGTCCCGCTGGACGACCAATTTTCCTGCTGTATTTGTATATTCAACTTCTGTAAATTGGGCACCACTTGTTAGATCGATACCCCCCCAATTGACCGTCGTTTTCTGATCTCCAGCAAAATAGTCGGCGCTATAGCTTGGTCTATTAATAAGCCCCGAACTGAACCTCTCACCATAAGATACGCCTGTTCTAAACACACTCAACGATTTATTGCCTTGCGCATCAAAGGTAATAAGTTCAAAATTGTGTACGCCCTCACTTATTTTCAATGATAGCTTCAGGGTATCTACTCCTGTAGTCCGATTAATTTTAAGCTCTGTGGAATCTTTTCTATTATCCCAATATATTTTGAGCCGTTCTACTTTCGGATCAGCCATAAATAATCCGGTAATATAAACTCGCTCATTGCCTGAATATATCTTCACTGAATCGATTTTCCCGGTATAGGCTATTTCACCACCTTCTAGGTACTTTTTATAGTCATCACTTTTTGAACAGCAAAGTAAAAAAAGCATGGTTACACTTAGCATGGTTGCTATAAAGATTGTTTTAATATGTTGTATTTTCATAATAGTCTAATTGATAATGAAATAGATCGTATTAACGTGGATCGCCATACACCTGTAATTCGGCGATTGACATAAACGATGATCCCTGCCAATTTTTAATGGTTTTGATCCGGAGATAACGAGCCTTTGGTGCACTCACATCAAAGTCAAAACTTAAACCCGAATTAGCGAGCTGATAATCTTCGTCGGTTTGTTGTCCCATAGGTAATCCAGAAGGTTTTTTACTTTCAAATGTACCCAAGAGTGTCCAGTTATTCCAGCTACCGTCTGATGGTGGATTGTCAGACCCCCACACTTCAAAGAATCGTACATTTCCGCCATAGTAATACATCCGACCATTATTGGTATATTCCGGATAGTCCCAAATGACGATCCTGCTCATTTTAGCCATGATACCGGTATCGAATGTAACCCATTGTGGACCGTTGACGGTGACATCTGTTAAAGAAATATTGGGCCAGTTCCAATTATCCCCGTCCCACATTTTGGATAGGCCTGTGGAGGCATATTGTTGCTTGGTATCCGTAGGCAAGGTAACAGCCGTGTACCGCGATTTTGGTAATGCTGTTTCAAAGAGCGGGGTTAATGTAGTGACAAGTGTATCGGTAAAGTTCATGTATTTGTCCCTGACTGTAATAGCAAATTGTTTGGGATTTGGTTGGAATCCACGAATGGTGCGTGAGATTTGTTTGGCCGAAGTATAGATGTTATCTACTGAAGGTACCCACTCACCGAGTGAATCCACCATAACCATGACCGTCAAATTTTTCTCGGTTTCATTTTCAGCAGTAATCCGGATGCCTCCAAAAGCAGGAATCGCCTCCAAACTTCGAAAAGTAGCCCAGATCGGATTTTCTTGGGGAACTACAGCTACTTCAATAGGGGCAGAACTAATCTCACTTCTATTCACGGCATACAACTTAATCTGATGAGGATTTGTATCTGCAAAACCTTCGACTAGCAGCGTGTTGTTGTAGTAGGAAGATTTTACTTCCATTTCCTTTCCGGATTTTAACTGATAAACCGCTTTGATATACAACAGATCCTGATCCTTCGGTAGGGTATATGTAATTCTTGCCGCGCCAGGTAAATTTTCTACCTTGATATTGCTGACTTGTCCTGGTGCGTTACTGTTGATGACTGGTGCAACCTGGATTTCTTCTTTACAACTATGGAATAGGATGCAGATGAAAAATATGGACTGCATCAGTTTTCTATTTATATTCATTTTCTAATGACTTTAAGGGTAAATTAAATGGACTACCAACCTATATTTTGAATCAATGAAGGATTTACAGTTAATTCGCCTTGGGCTATGGGCCAGAAATAATCTCTGGGAGCCACAAACGTTTGTTGAAATAGTGTCCTTACCTGATAGTAGTCGTTGCTGACCTCTTGGTTTACGCTCCAACCGGTGATATTCTGATTGAAATATCTAACCGCTAATTTCCAGCGTCTCAAATCCCAATAACGTTTTCCCTCAAAGGCTAATTCGATCATTCGTTCACGTTGAATGATCTCACGAAGGCCATCTTTGGTAGTAGGTTTGTCAGGGTTTGAAGAAAACTGGCTCCAAGAAGATAGGACTCCAGGGATTCCGGCACGCTCACGTATACGGTCTAAATATGTATAGACCTCACTTGAGGGACCGTTTGCTTCATTTAATGCTTCAGCATACATCAAATAAATATCACTTAATCGTGTGTTTGGCCAAGGATAATATTTATAGCTGACACCATTGCTGCTAAATGCCTGTTCCCAATTGACTAGTTTTTTAAGAAAATATCCCGTTTCATTAATCCAACCATGGTTATTTGCTCCGGCAGGTTGATTTAATTTCGCCTGCACATAATAGGTGTCTTCGTCCGACAAGCTTTTGGTATCAAATTTAAACCAGATCCCGCCATCAAAACCTAGATCAGCATAAAAACGCGGCTCTCGGTCAAAATTTAGACGCGCCGTTGTATATCCCTCCTTAATGTAATAACGATCTGCTGCCGTCGCCACACGTAGGCTTGATTTGTCGTTAAAGTCCAAGGTTTTGTCTTCATTGATAGGTACGCCATTTTTTGTATAAAACATTTCTGCTATTTTCAGGGGCGCACTCAAATGCTGTCTTGCAGTTCCTACTACCGCCTCTGGCGTTAATAAAGGCATTGCATCCCGTTGTATATTCCATGCCTGATGATTGGGATTTGCCCATATATGTTCGGAAGACCAGCGTTCATTGAATCCTAGATTGATACCAAGTACCTTGGCTGTCACGTCGCTCATTTTAAACTGTCCATATTCTGCTTTATTGAAGGGGAAAAATCGTATGCCTGCAGCATCAGCAGTTTCAATGGCGACTTTGGCTGCTTCAGCGGCTCTAGTCCATTTTGAAGCATCATAAGACGGTTTAAATAGTTGTTCACCTTTTGTATTGCGCATGGACTGGTAATCTGCATTTCCATTGAACAGTGGGCTCGCAGCTGTCAACAATACCTCTGCCTTGATCGCCTGGATAATTGGTTTGGTCACTCGTCCTAGTTCCGCTGCTTGGTTGGGAATAACCAATGGAACAGCTTTCTGTGCCGCAGAGTCAAGTAAAGTGACGATGTAATTGACGACCTCGTCGACTGGGCGTTGTTCCACCCGGACAGCGGACTGGTTTGCATCAAGTGATATATTTTTTTCGACAATAGGAATTGGACCATATTGGCGGAATAATAGATAATGGTAATATGCTTTTAAAAACAATACTTCGCCTATCCATCTCGAGCGGTCATCGCTAGATAGATCAGGTACTTTGGATAGATCAGCTACGTTTTCTAAAAAGATATTACAATCTCGAATTGCAATCCATAAGCCACTTCTCCAGGAGTCTACCAGTGGTTGATTGACATTTTGCCCACCTCGTGCTATACGCCAGTTATTGGCCGGATAAATTTCACGCTGTGCAACTGGGAGCCATACTTCGTCGCCTGCAAGAAAACCAATATTGCTTTGTGCGTCCGAATTATTAGGCAGCCATGAGTAGCAGGTAAATAGAAATTTTTCTGCTTCATTACGCAAGGAAAATGCGTTGTCGATCGTCGCAACGTTATCTGGAACGACATCGATATAATCTTTACAGGCAGAAACTCCAAAAGCACTAAACAAAATGTATGCAATATAGGTTGCTGTCTTTTTCATATTTTTATTTTTCATTATTTCTTATGTGTGATAAACATTAAAAGCTCAGTTGTAAACCAATGTTATATACGGCCTGAATCGGATATCCGATTCCTTTTCCGCCCATTTCGACATCCCACATCTTGAATGAACTCAATGCAAATAAATTCATACCGTTGGCATATATCCGTAAATTTTTTGCTTTAAGACGTTTCATTAAGCTATCTTTAAAGGTATAGCCCATTTCCACCGTTTTCAACCGTAGAAAAGCACCATTGCGCATCCACCATGTACTTCGCTGATTATTGTTGTCAATGACATTCTCACTCAGTCGTGGCCAAAAGGCATATAGGTTTCGGTTTTCTTCGCTCCAATAACTATCAGCAATAGCTTGCAAAAGACCATTTTGGGAACCACCATTTAAGTAGAAAGGGGAAATATTTTCAGGATTGATAAAAAACGAAGACCTTGCAGATCCTTGGAAGTAGAAGCTGAAATCCAAGCCCTTTCCACCTATCGTACCACCAAAACCATAGATCAATTCGGGGGTTGTTGGGTATCCTATTCCGACACGGTCTAGATCTGTAATCTGTCCGTCGCCATTGATGTCACGGTATTTGATGTCCCCACCTAGGTAGTCTAATCCCGGTTTTCCAAACTGGACTGGTGAATTCAATACTTCCTGATCATCTACAAACAATCGTTCAGCGATATAGCCAAATTCTTGTGATGCGGAAGTTCCTACGGTATATCGACTTGCTTCTTTATAGGCAGGTTCGTCGACAATTAGTTTTTTACTTACTGCATAAGTCATTGTACCACGACCTTGAATGTACCAGCTGTCTCCAAAATTTTTATTGTAGTTTAGCATTACATCCACACCTTTACTTTCAGCTTTGTTGGTATTGGCAACGATTGCAGCTCTGAGTCCCATGGTACTGGGGATATAAGATCGTCCGGTGAGGATATTGCTCCGGATTTGTTTGTATACATCTACATTTAATTCAAGTTCTTTAAAGAGTCCCAGTTCCAGCCCAAGGTTTGTCTGACGTGATCTTTCCCATGTGATATCTTGGTTTGCATAGCGGCGTATAGAGATCGTTGGCCTACTATAGCCCGAAAGCTCACCAAAAGCTATCGGAAATGCATTCATATCCACATCCGATAAATAGAAAAAGCGATCTTGTGAACGACCGATTTGATCGTTACCAGCAAACCCATGTGTGGCACGAATCTTTAGTTTTGAAATAATATCTTTTACAGGTTCAAAAAAAGATTCATTGGATATATTATAGCTAAGCCCGAATGACGGAAAAAAACCTAAGCGGCGATTTTTCGCGAACCTTTCGGAGCCATTATAGCCAAAGTTGAATTCGGCAATATATCTGTCATCATAATTGTAGGAAAATCGCCCCGACAGACCAACATTGCGTGAAGGGAGCGACGACTGGAGGTTTCCAGCATTTCCACTCAATGAATTTTGAACCAGCCCGATCACCGTGGCCCCCACGTTGTGCTTACCAAATCCATGGTTATAATTGGCGATCGCATGAGCATAAAACATAGAGTTTACTTCTTTTGCAGATTCTGAATAATCTAGGTATTCTGTACCAACTGTTCCTATCGAGCCTAAAGAACCATCATTCATGACACGAATATTCAAATCTCCACTAGCATCCGCCGATGCGGTATAATAAAATGGATTGTACTTACGACTTACTTCAAAATAAGCATAACGTTTGACGTAGGTCATTGCCGTCAGACTCAGCCCGGGAATCAAGGCATTCAGGTTTTGGTTGATTTGAATCTGGGGCATGATCGTAGACGTATTGAATTCCTGGTAGCCACGCACCATTTCTGCGTAGGGGTTTACAAATAGTCCCCCATTTCTATTTAAAGCATTACCAAATAAGGGATGATTCATATAGGGCATATAGGATGAGGGATAAATAGCCGGAAACATCACTGGGTTTGACCAGATAGCACGCCTGAATGTCGCCGCCCCTCCATTGATACGGCTCCCATTTTCATCTGTACTACCAATAGGTCCGTTATAGTCATCAAACTGTGCATATACACGTACAATACCTACCGTCGTAGGGGTAAAGTTAATGTCGAGATTGGAGCGAACAGAGTAATTTTTTAATTTGATATTGTTGTTGAAATTGTTGATTCCATTCATTTTTAGAATACCATTATCGATATTATAGGTACCGGATAGGTAGTATTTTGCTTTAGCACCACCGCCGCTGATATTCAGGTTGTTTCGCTGATTGATCGTGTAATCTTTAATAAGTTGGTCGATCCAATTGTTATTGGGATAGAGTAGTGGATTGTCACCGGCTCTGGTATGGTCAATTTTAGTCTGCCAGTAAGGAAGTCCCTGTCCGCTAGCAGCATCAGCCGGCCTGGTCAGATAAGCTTCATTTGCCATTTCCATATAACGGATATTATCTGCAAACTTAAAATTTCTAGTATTTGTTGAAATATTACTTTCCGTACGGAATTCAAATTTTGTAGCACCTTCCTTACCCAGTTTTGTCGTGATCAGCACTACACCATTCGCCCCTCGTGCACCATACATTGCTGCTGCATTGGCATCACGAAGCACTGAAAAACTAGCAATATCGTCAGGCTGCAAACGGGCCATATCCGTAGGTGAGGATTCGATATTGTCAATAAGGATCAGCGGATCTTGTTTTCCTGTGCCAAAACTTCCAAGTCCCCTGATAAAGAAATTTGCATTGTCCGACCCGGGTTCGCCACTACGTTGAAAAGCAATCATACCAGCCACCCTTCCAGCGAGCATGGTTGTAAGGTTACTGGTTGGGCCCTTTAATTCCTTGGGGTTGATGGCAGTTACAGCTCCTACCATGGAGGTCCTTTTCTCACGTTGTCCAAAACCAGTCACTACGACATCATCGATAACGTTTTCGTTGAGCTTGATTTCAGTGTCTAGGATAATAGTGTTGTTGGCTTCTGTTTTTTTTCCGACCAAGGAAATTTCTTGGCGTGCATAGCCAACACTACTAAATATCAGCGTTGCTGTTTTGTTGGCGGTAAGTGCATATTTTCCGTTACCATCTGTAGACACACGCAAGTTACTTCCTGAGACGCTAACAGTGACCCCCGATACAGCCTTCCCATCACTTGCTGAATAAACCTTTCCTTCTACACGAACTTGTTGGGCCAAAGTTGCGCAACAAGTTGCCGTCATCAGAAATATAAAAATTTCTAGACGAGATTTAATCTTCTTCCATCTTTTCATTAATAAGAGTTTTGGTTATAAATTGAGTTATGTTGATTACAATTATCGACACAATCAATTAGATAATTCGAGGGGATTTAAAGCAAAATAAGGGGGTGAAATAGTCACCAAAGTCCTCTAGGGAATTTCATTGAAGCTGTTTTAATCAAAAATATTGCTTCTAAAAATTGGGTAATGATCAAGAAGTTAGTTAAGTACAACTCCTCACTTAAGAGATGAATAATTCGGATTCGGTGTCTTCACAACAGCAGATCTCGTGACTTTGGTGCGCAAAAGTAATGACGGGTAATTATTCAAGTCAATTCTCGTAAATGAAATCCAATAGCTAGTGCTAGATGTTACTTTCCTGTTGCCTTTTGTCTTTATTATTTTGTATTTTCAATTGTTTGACGACAGATGGCGGTTGTTTTTGTAACTTCATCATCAATTTGGGTAAATGGTATTTGCCGCATTGAGTTAACTCATACAAATAAACTCCTGTTTTGAGGTTAATTTATCCAAAACCAAGCGATCGTTAAACCACTCGCGAACCGCTCTAACCTTACCTCGCTAACAAGTACTTATTTTAGTAGGTCTTATCTTTTCTATCTTATTTTCTTACGTATACAAGCAGCTTGCGAAGAGTGCATTGTACGCGTGCGAACAAAATGTTTCTAAACTGTTCGAATCCGCACATCTCTTTTTTTAGAAAAATCCTTGAAAAAGCCATTATTCGACCTAGAAGCCATAAATGGACTTATTTCGGCTCATGGTATAGTATTTGGCATGCAGGTGATAAAACGTGTCAAAGATCATTAGCCTAAAGTCCATAGGTTACATGCATATTAGATAGGAGTTTTGAATTAAAAGGTAAGAACAATATAACTAACAAAATAAAGACATGATGAAAGCATTCGTAAAGGCACTTGTGGCAGCAACCTTAATCGCCATATCTGCATGGGCTATGGCAGCAGAAGGACCTGGCTCTAGATCAAAGAAAGAAAGCGTGAATCTTTCCACAGCAGATTTCGCCCTTGATCACTATGTTGCGGTAACGACGAAGGGTGAATCAGCGGGCGTAGAGCAGTTGTTTGCCGGAGATTTTAGTCAAAAGATACAGGCCTCCTGTGTATTGACCTACGGGCGTAATGCAGTGATTCAATCATTGAAAAATCAAAATGGAGAAATTCTGAACTGCAAAGTGAATATCAAGATCGTCGAAAAATCGGCAGATTATATGATTGCAAAAATTACACTGAAATTTGAACACTTTAGCATGACTGACCTTGCGACCTTTGCCTACGAGAATGACAGTTGGAAGGTTTTCAAATCAATTCATTCATATAAATAAGAGCCATCCTTTACAGATATATAAGCTGTTTAGCCACCTCGCAAGATGTGGCTTTTATTTTTATTGTCGAGCTTTGTCTTCTTCAAGCCTAAGTATAAAATCTAAATATGTCTTTTTCTTTGAGAAATAGATATCATCCAGTAATCTTTTATATTCTGCAATCGCTTGGAGCAAAATTTGCAGGTTTTCCTCTTTATACTGATCTACATTAAAGTACAACAAGTCGGTATTGATGTATTTATTGAGTGTTGACAATAAGGTCGCATCCATTGGGGGCTGTATGTTTTCCTGTAGTGATAAAAGCTTGGATAATCTCTTTTTGAAAGATACCTCTCTTCTTTTGAGATCGCTCACTCTCGCTTCAATTTCTCCAAATGGCAGAGTCTGAAAGAAAAATGCCGTGTTTTCGTTCATATCATCGTACATGGTTTGAGATTCATCAAACGTTTTGTGGAAAGCTGCAAAATCGTAATATTTCTGATCAAATTCTTCCTTACGATCCTGTGCGATGGATAGTTGTAGAAAGTAATGATGTATTTGATAATTATAGCTATCTACCTGACTCGTTATATCCTGGATGTCATTCTCAATTTTTAGCAAGAGTTCATCGGCATCGATATCCCGATATTTTTTTCCATCGTAATCGAAGGTTTTTAATTTGATGTCCCCCTTTTGTATGGCTTCCACGATATGTTTGTCACTTTTTAGACCGTTGAGTTCATAGAATGACTCGATTTTACGATCTGCAAACAATTCGTCAAATGTCAGCTCTTCATGTTCATCAGCAGTAGCTAAGTCTCCCTTTAGAAGAGGATTGTTGTAATCATAGAAATCGTTAAATTTTGGATTGATTGTATATCTGTTGACCTGACTTTCAAAATTATCTTTGAATTCGCTAAGGTGCAAAGTTGCCGGTACCTGCTGATATTGAATATGCGAAAATAACTTCTCAGAAATTTGATCAGCTATTGCAGCACCATTTGAAAGTAAAGCAATAGCAGGTTCATTGGAAACATCGTTTTTTATGATATCAAGTTTCCATAAGGCTTTCACGCGTTCTTCATCGGTCGGATGGGAAGCCCATTGGTTTTCGAGATTCAATTTTGATTTATCATATTTTTTTAATGTTGCTAATTCGATCTGTGGGAAGCCTCCTTGTACTCGATACCTAGATCTTTCCGCAAGAAGAAGCATCACGCAATTCTGTTCGTGATAAATATTGTTGCTCCGGATATTTTCGCTGATTTTTCCTTCGTAAAAATTGAAAATATAATTTAAAGCATGATTTGCAAAACCCAGACGCAGCAATGAGTCTGCCAAGGCTTTAGAACCTGCCACATGAGCTGCAATTTCATCTGCATGAAATTCCATTTCCCGGGACAATGCAAGATAATTTAGGTTGACATATTTATACAAGTATTTCAGGATGTTTTGAATCTGTTGGATGATAAAGACCGATATGCCGATAAAAATAGCCGAATAGCCACTTACACTTCCCCATTTTTCAAAAGTATTATCCAACGATTCATTTTTGTAAAGCATATTGTAGATAATTTGATTGACATGATAAACATAACTGCCAACTTTCATACTTTTCTGTGAAAAATGTCCGAATTCATGTGCAAGAATAGCTTTTAATTCCTGTTGAGTTACAGCATTGATCAATCCTACACCAATCTGTAGATTCTTTCTTATAGGAAGAAACATGCTCCAAAAGCTGGAATCATAAAATACTGAAGCATTCACATCGTGAGATAGAAATACTTTTTTGGGGAAGCTGGTGTCGACTTCGCTAACAATCTGATGGATCAACAAAAATAGCTCAGGTTCATCATGCTCGGTAATTTCGGTGAGATGATCGGTATCCACTTTTGTCGAAGCAAATATAAATTTTATAAGAAAAAATAAGATGGTAAGACCGGAGGCGAACAAACCTATACAGGCAATAGCTGTTAAGAACATCGGTTTGGAGGTAAAGATTAATAAACCTAAAAGGGTAAAACCAATTGTTATTCCTATTGCAGATAAGAGCAGGAAAATATAGGTAAAAGCAAAAACGAAAATAGATAAGATTGTTTTGCGTGCATGTTTTTTAAAACTTGCTGATACTTGTACTTTCATAAAACGGTTAACAGTGATAATTTTTGTTAAAATGACTGATATAAAAATAAAAAATATATCTATTTATTCCTAGTGACCTTTCAACAGCAGACTTTGCTTTAGAGCATTACATTGCAGCAACTATCGAGGCAGAGTCGTTAGGTGTAGAACAACTTTTTGTCGAAGATTTCAGCCAGAAGGTTCAAGCTTCCAATGCAAAGACCAATAGCTATGAAGCAGTTGTTAAATACTTGAAAAAAATAAAAGGGTAAACGCTTGGATTGCGGAGTAAATGCCAATATTATCAATGAGTCAATTTACTAAATGGTAGCCAAGGTGGCAATGAAGTTTGCGAACTTTACAAAAACTGATCTAGTGACTTTGAGGCGAGAAGGCGATAGCTGAAAATATCCAGTTCAGTCAACGCTTATAAGTAAGAGCCATTTCAAGTAAATATATATGCAGTAGAGCCACATTGAAAGATGTGGCTTTTATTTTTATTGCATCGACTTCATTCAAGCAGTGAATATTGATCGAGTACAATACGCTCATCCGCTTGGTAGTGTAACCTTATACTTTCCAGTTATATATAGCTGAATTAGGCCGGCAATTTTCATTAAAGCCTTTTCCTAAAAACTTAAAAATTATAGTCTATTCCAAAGCTTATGTACCGGGGCAAGAGCCGGTATTCGGTGGTGGAACGCGAAATGTCTGTGAGCATGGCGTTTCTGAAAGAGCGGGTGTTAAAAATGTTTTTGGCTGTTATGTCAAAGCGGGTCTTGTATCTTTTGAGGTCGTAAAATACTGAAAAGTCCGAAAAATAATAAGTTTGTTTTTTTTGTTGGGGCATGGATCCAAAACGATAAGATTCGTTCTTGAGGCTGAACTGCAGATTTTCGCCAAAGCGCAAAAAGAGATTTAAAAAAGCTTGGCTATTTGTCAAGGTATTTTTCTCACCTTCCATTCGGTAGTTGTTGGTTTGTAGGCTATATCCTGTATACATATTGAAGCAGGATTTCCACGAACTTCTGAACAAAAGCCCATAGTCGTATCTGTTTGTACGGATTTTCCTACGGCCCAAGCCGACGACCACGTTTTCATAATCAACTGTATTGAAGCCCACATCCAACTTTAAATTTCCATTTAGAGATTTTACAAAATAGTTCAGCTCGGCCTTAGCATAGGTCAGCGTTTTGTCTTTGAGTAAGCGCTGTTGCACGAGGTTAAAATTGGGGTTGAGGTCGCTTTCCGTTCCAATATAGTCAAACAGGATCTGATGCCCGATCCAGAGGTTGGTAAAAAACCGGTCGCTCATATTACCGTAGGTGTATTGAAGCGTTCCGCCCGAACTGCTCAAGGTTGCCATGTTATCCATTCCTTTAATAAAATTGCGCACGCCCGTGGTGTAATAGTTGGGTATCAGGTCAGTAAGTTTGGTGTTCTGCTGTTGAAAAAACAAATCAGTTTCCAGCCGTCCTTTGTGGTGTATGGCCCATTTTCCTGATAGGCCGGGCGAAAGTTGCAGATTGCTTTTGTGTTTTTGTTCCTCAAAATTAATCAGCCGGCTGTCTGCCAGGCCTAATTGCAGGCGGGGAGTTATTTCCCAGCTGCGGTGCTTAACCGTGTATTTAGAAATAATGTTAGTCTGAAACAAACGGAGGGTCATTTCATTGGCAAATTTTGGTGGATACACTACCGTTTTGTACTCCGCTTCGGGGTCGGGCAGTAGCCGAAACAGGGTGTTGAGCTCTTGATTTTGATAGGTTGAGCTCAATCCCAGCTCGAAGAAATTGCCGTTTTGTTGCCGGCTTACATAATGCGTAGTAGCCCCCAGATAGCGCAGATTGTTGTCTATATGCTGTTGCACCTCGTTCACCGAGTTAGATCCGAAGAGGTCTTCGTAATAATATTGATTGATACTGTAATCAACCGGCGACTGCTGGTCGATGAAGCGGACGGAGCTGACCAGCGCTTTGCGCTCCGATAGCTTGTAGCTGTATGATAGGTTGTGGTTGGTGAGGTAACCTTTGTTTTTGGTGGTTTCTAAGCTGGATATGTTGTTAAAAATCAAAGTTCCCAGCTCATTGCTGTTCAGAGAACCCAGTGTACCGGTATAGTTCAGTGTGGTATGAGGGGTGGGCTCGTATTGCAGTTCCACTTTGGTAAAATAATTGTTGATTTTGCGCGCAAATTCATAGTTTTCGTTCGTGGTAAATTGAATGTCTTCCAAGTTATACTCCTGTACGGTATTGCGGTAAAACGATTTTTTTGTTGGATTGGCAAAACCCAGCCATTTGATTTTGAATGCAGCTATCGGATTTAAAATGGTATTTAATGAGATAAGCTTGTCGTTGTTGAAATTCGTGCGCCGATAATCGAAGTTGGACAGATTGGGTGTATTGTCAATCAGGGTAGGCGTGCTTACATCTAACCCAATTTGTCCGGGTTCATTTGTCGAACCGGACTGTATAAGGTGGTTGATGCTGCTTACGGCATCGTAGCCATTGTTATTGCCACTGGCCAAGAGGTAATATTTGTTGCGCTTCCCAAAATTCATGAGGTTAGCGCTGGCTTGATAATACTTTGGGCCAATTGGTGAGCCCTGCAGCCCCACTGAACCCAGCCACTGGTTTTTGCTTTCCGCTTTCAGTTGCAGGTTAAGGGCGACCTTGTCCGAGTTTTCGATACCTTTTAATTGTTTGTTATTGGAGTAACGCTGCAGTACCTGAATTTTTTCCAGTGACTGCACACTCATATTTTGCGTAAGCAGGCGGTATCCCTTCTCAAAAAAATCGTCACCTTCAACCATGACCTTTTCCACCTCTTTGTTGCCGATCTTGATACTGCCATCGGTACCTACGTTGATCCCCGGAATTTTGCGCAGCAAATCTTCTACGTTGCGCTCATCGCCCTGCAAAAAAGAGCTTACCGCCAGTTCAAGAGTATCCCGGCCCCGTAAGTAAGGCTGTTTGGAGTGTACAATGACCTCCTGTAACCTCTGCACACCACCGGGTTGCATTTGCGCATCAATAAGGGTGTCGGCTTGGGTAGGCGCAATAGCTAGGCTAAGCGGTTCAGAGCCAAGTGATTTAAACTGCAAAATGAATTTTCCGCTTTGTGCAGTTTGCAAGCGGTAATTTCCCTGGCCATCACTAAAGGTGTAGGTCAGCATTCGGGAATCGGCCGCAAGACGCAAATCAATACGCACACCGCCCAAAGCTTCACCTTTGACGCTGACCTTGCCATGTATGGCGACCTGTGCCTGTGCAAAAAAAGGCAATAGGCATAGTCCAAGCCATCCTATTAAAAGCTTAATTTTTTTCCCACTCATATACTTGTTCTACACTGCCACGAACTTTTTTGCGTTCTACGGTTACGCCTTCCATCAAAGGCATTTTGCTCATCATCATGCGCATCCGCTCCTCGGTTTCGAGATCTTCTTTTTTTATGTAGTCCTCTAAGCTGAGTTTAGGCAGCGCATTTATGTATTTTTCGTTAACGGGCACATCGCTTGCGTATGGATATTCAATTTCTTTAAGCAGCCAATAGTGTGGGTTGCCCCCTTCATTATATAGCATGACGATAAGACCGGGCAGGCCACCAAATTTGTAAGGCCCGGCAGGTACCGGAATATTGTTGGTATAGTAGGCTATTAGGGGCGTACCCCGGTAAACGGCGGTAGCCTTGTGACATATATGTTTGCCCAGCGTATCTACATCGGTGTAATTGGTATTCCACACGAGAGGCGGAAACTTATCGCTAACGAGGTAGTTGCTGCCTTTGAGCGAGCGCGTTTCAACCAGTTGAGGGACATTATTTTTTTGGATAACGATGTTCCGGTAGATTTTGCCCATATCTAGCGTCACCGACATGCTGCCGCTTAGTTCCCCATCATCCCCATTGTTGGCGCCATGGGGCTTGGGTTGTGGTAGCGAATCGCGAACGGACGTTTTTATCCCGTCCTGAAAATAAACCTCTTCCCGAAAAGTAGCGGCAGGCGATGGCAGGTATTCGTACACCGCCTTAAGTTTTTGGCCATAAGAAACTGTCGCGGCCAATAAGAATACAAAGAATAGAGAATATTTGTTCATGATCGTTGGATTGGAAAAAGCGAGGCCTAGGCCCCGCTTAAATTTTAACATTTGTAATTCGAATAAAATAGGGTACAGACTATATCCCTAGTTCGCCACTTGCAAGCATATGTCTATAAATCGTTCTACAGTTGTCGAAGAATCCTGAACAGGAACTTTCCACATAGGTTTGCGAAGTGTAGGTGCCTACCACCTGACCGCTGCCATTGTAAACATTTAGGGTATAAACACATTTTGTCAACATGCTTTTACTTTCCTTTGACGCTTCGGAGACTTTAGCCTTAGCATTGCTTTCGGCTAGGTTTTCAGTGGTTGTTTTTACATTTGCATTTTCTTTAGAAGCTTTTGCACCTGTTCCGGCAAATGCCGCAGTTGATAACGCAGCTACTGCGACCAAACTCATTACTAATTTTTTCATTTTTTTACTTTTTTTGTTAAACCATCATGCTTTTTTGGGAGCATGTTTTAATTCTCTGGTAGTAAAAGTAGGGCAAGGAAATGAAATGATTTCGACCGTTTGGTATTCGCGGGAGCTGATCTATTATTCGCACTTATTTATTCGATTTTTAGTCTTGTATACTTGGCGACGCCTTTTGCTTTATTGAGAGAAAGTCGCGATCAAGTCGTTAAATACTTAAAAAAGTAAAAAGTTGAGAAGTTAAACTGTGTGGTCAGCACCGATATTTTCGAAGAGTCAGCCGATTATATGGTAGCCAAAGTGACCCTAAAATTTAAAGAGTTTACCAGGACTGTTCTAGTGACTTTGGTCCGTGACGGGGATACCTGGGCAGTATCCAGTTCAGTCAACTCATAATAAATAGGAGCCGTTTAAATAAATATATAAATGTTGTAAAACCATATCAAGGTATGTGGCTTCTATGTTCTCAATTAATTGTAAAGATCAAGTTTTTTGGATAATTTTAGCTGGTATCGAAGAATATGTTGATTTGATGAGTGGTTAAAAAAAATATAATCCTGAATAAATATTTGTAATATTTAGGTTAGTAGTGCTTTTTTTGAAAGTACCCTGATCGGAAATGTAAAACTCTGGTCACGGCTCTTTAGTACAAGTTATCGGGTTACGAACGAGTTTGAAGTCGATCTCTTTTGGAATTCACTCGGAGTAACTCCAAATGCTGCCTTAAAGCAGGTTGCAAAGTAACGCGGGTCAGAAAAACCAGTTTCAAAGGCTACTTCACTCACTGAAATCGAGCGATCTTTTTGCATGATCTGGCATGCATGTTTTAACCGTATATTTTTAATAAATTCGCTCGGCGAGACATTCAAAAGAACTTTTGTCTTTCGATAAAGTGTTGATTTGGATAGGCCCAGTATATCGCCGAGTTTGATTACATCAAATTGGTCGTCCGAAAGATGTTTTTCGATAACTTGAATCATCTTCTGTACAAATTTTTCATCTAAAGGCGTATGGTCGAGTGCCGCGATATTAATCTGTGTATTACTCTGAAACACAAGTTGTCGACAGCGTTTGTTGATGATAAAACTTTGGATTCTGGCTTCCAAGACCTTAATCTCAAAAGGTTTGCTAATGTATCCATCTGCACCCGCCTGATAACATTCAATACGATCTTCAATACTGTTTTTGGCAGTCAGGAGCAAAATAGGAATATGGTTAAATTCTGAATTTGATTTGATGGTTTTGCACAAATTAAGTCCATCGAGTTCGGGCATCATAATATCGCTCACGATAATATCTATTTCAGTATTCTCGAGGACCTCCAAAGCTCGCAAACCGTTATGGGCAATATGTACCTGATAATTTTGGGCTAAGATTCTGGCCATAGTTGAGCAAAGTTCTTCATTATCTTCTACCAGCAAGAGGTTAAGTTTTGGCTGTATTGTACTTTTTGGTAAACTTTCATCAATCGCATCGGAATGGATAGTAGTCGCTTTTAGTTCGTCGACAAAAGGCTGTTCCATCACTTGGATCCCTTTGCTATGGTAGTGCAATTTATCCACCGGAATCGTGACGTGAAACATACTGCCGACATGGAGTTGACTCTCCACCCGGATTTCACCATCATGTGCTTCTATCAATTGTTTGGTTACAGAAAGGCCTATACCATTGCTTTCGAGATGTTTTGTAGAGTTATTGGTGTAAAAGGCAGTAAAAATTTTCTCCATATCTTCGGGGTATATTCCTATGCCATTGTCACGAACATAAATGAAGAGTCTACTTGAACCTTTGTCTTCCGCTACATGATATGAAAGTGAAATCTTTCCCCCTTGTTCGGTATATTTAAATGCATTGGATAGGAGATTGAATAGAATTTTATCAATTTTATCAACGTCATAGTAAAGACATTCGGGACAGTCTCCATGTTGAATTTCAAAATCGATGTTTTTCTTTTTGGCAATGGGACCAAAATGCATGGCACCTAATTGAGTTACAAACGAAGGAAAATTGGATGCACTGATTTGCAGTTTCATGCTGTTGCTTTCCATTCTTCTGAAATCTAAGATTTGTTGGAGCAACCGTTTCAGTCGACTTAAATTAAGGCGCATTTTATCAAATTGCTCTAAATTATTTTTTGTAGTCATCTGAACATCATCAACTAAACAGGAGATAATGGTCAACGGCGTGAGTAAGTCGTGTGAAATATTGGTAAAATAGCTGAGCTTGGACTGTGCAAGTTCCTTGGTTTTCTCTTTTTCAATTTGGGCAATTTTTAGGTCACCACTCAATTTTAAGCGCTTAAAAGAATAATTAATAAAAAAGAATACGATGCCCCCGACAATACAGGCATAAATAAAATAGGCGAAGTTGCTTTCATAAAATGAAGGTTTCTTTATTATTTGAATTTGCGTAAATGTGGTATTCCACTTGTTGTAGAGGTCGGTTGATTTGACTAAAAACCTATAGTTTCCTTTACTTAAATTGTTGTATGTTGCAAAGATACGGTCTCTGGGGGCATAGATCCATTCTTTATCTACGCCTTCCAATTTATACGCATAACGGATTTTTCCTTCCTGCGTAAAAGGTAGGGTGGAGAAGGATATTTCAATGTTTTGATCTTCGGGATTCAGTATCAATTTAGTATGGTCATTGCTGAATACCTCGTCTTTTGATTCTAGGATAATAGACTTATTATTTATTTTGATGTCCGAAATAAGAACCTTTTCTTTAAAATTAGGTATGATACTATGATCATTGAGTTGAACAATCCCATTGTAACCACCAAAATAAATGGTATTGGCGTTTTTGTCCACAGCAAAGGCCCGTTTTGAAAACATGTTGACCTGAAGGCTGTCAGAAGTGGAGAATTCACTGATGTCATTATTTGAGCGGTTGATTTTGTAGATATTACGGGTTGTTGATAGCCAAGTATAGCGACCCAGACAAATAATATCAAGAAGTTGATTTTTTTCAAATAAGGTCGTGTTTGCGATTTCCTTTACTTGTTTATTGGCGAGTTGATATTGGAGCAGCCTATTATCTTTGGTCCCGATCCATAAATTACCATCAAGATCGACATCCATCGTTTCAATCTGGTCAGTTTTCAATCCGGAAGTTTCTTTACCAATATGCGCAAGCTGGACGGTCAAATTTCGACTGTCCATACAATAAATCCCATTTTCTTTGGTTGCGATCCAAATATGGTTTTGATTATCTTGGGCAACAGCGACAGGCTGATCCTTAATCTTTGGGATGATCGCCATATTTTCTGATTCCGATTTTTTCAAGAGCAAACCCTGTGTCGTGGCGATCCAGAGTCTTTTTTGTCGATCTGTGAAGAAAAAGGAGGGTATTCCTTGATGGTCGATCTGCTGAGCTAGATTTATCTTCCGTAAGAATTTGATATTATTGTCTGTCTTCTGAAAAACATTGATGGAGGATTCATAGGCAGAACCTACCCACAACTCTTGCCCAAAATCTGTGGCACAGGTCACAGCACGTATTGAAATAAGATCTCTAAAATTGGAGTTACTATATGTATTGAGTTGATTTGATGTTGGTGACATACTTCCAAAACCAAATCGTTCGAGATTAAACCACAAGGTGCCCAAGTGATCTCGATAGAGCATATTTAGGTTGGGAGCAATGCTGTATAAGGATTTTATTTGCTGAAAGTTATGGTTTTTAAGGGTCGGTTTGTCAAAGCTGAACATTGATACGCCCTTGCCACCGACAGCAAGCCATAATGTACCATATCTATCTTGGTAGATATCGTTGAATATGTTGGTCGTATTGTCAAAGTAGCGAGATAGGTCAATTTCCTGCAATCGGCCATTATGATATTGAAGTGTCGATATGCCTGAAAAGGAGAGAACCCAGATGTAATGGCGGCTTCGATCCTGAATGATATTGTAAAATAAATCTTCTTTACCAATTTGACGGCGCTTATTTTTAATCTCAATTTCCTTGTAGGGGTCTTTTGGGTTTTGTGGGTTGAATAAATAAATTCCGTCTCCCCAAGTACATATCCAAAGCTGTCTGTGATCATCTTCCATCAATTTGAAAGGACTGTTGCGTTGACCAAGTCTGGGGTAGGCGTGTAACTTGTTATTATTGAGGCTAAGCTTAAATAAGCCATCTCCCCAAACGCCAATCCACATCTGAGCCTGGCTATCCTGAAATAGGGTATTAATCGTTTTGCCTGGCATCCTATTGTTCAGGATACGCGAACTTTGTACATCTGTCAATGGCTTTAATGTACTGTCGTAGATAAAAATGCCATCATCCGTACCGATCCAAAGCCTTTTTGAACGGTCAACCATCATTGTGTTGGCACGAAGGGTTGCTACGCGTGGATCATTTAGCGGGAAGATTTTATAATTGCGCTTATCTAATACATAAACACCTTTTTCACCCCCCAAAATCAATTTGTTTTCCAGTTCTATAAGTGTTCGAATAGCTTGTTGGGTGGTTGCTTTCCCCGCAGCATCTCTCAGTTTAAAATTGAGGATATTATAGGCGTCATAGCGACTTAAACCCTGGGTAGATGCAAACCAGATGTATCCTTCTCGATCCTGTATCGTCTGATTGATTGTTAGTGAGGGAAGCTCATAATTTTTTGGCACAGGGTCAAGCCCCATCTGTTGGCTATATACAGCAGTTACTACGGTTAGATATAGATGTAAAAATGCGATTACTTGCCGGATAGATGCGCTCATCTTAATAATCTTTTATTCGACCTGTCCAATCCAGTTTTGGTAAAATTCTTACCCAACCATAGTTGCTGCGCTCGATCTCCTAGAGTTAACGTTAGCCTACGGTATCATTTAGCTTCAATACATCCGTATTGTATAGCGAATAAAGGGGACCAACTGAAGATTTTTAGGTTTATATTGATTAAATATACAAATATTTTTTAAATAAATGTATATTGTACGTTTATTTAGAGTAAAGCCACTAAACCTGATCATTTAGCCTTTTAGGCCTAAAATGATCCCATTTTAGGTCATGATTAGTCTTTATTCAAACATCTTCCAAAACGATTTGAAGTAGTTTTGTTTGTCCCGGTGGGGAATCAAACATTATAAATCTTAATAGACATGCGTATCAATTTTATTTTATGCCTATTGCTTATAGGACATTTTTCTTTTGGACAGAAACTGAAAAAAGAAGCGGTCCTTTCTCAGCTCAAAAGTGCAAACCAGTATTGGCAATCTCATCACAAACCGGAGGTTTGGGCATTTTGGGATCAGGCGGCCTACCATACTGGAAATATGGAATTTTATAAGATTTCCAATTCCAAAAGTGACCTGAAATATTCTGAGGACTGGGCAAGGTTCAATGATTGGAAAGGCGCTAAATCAACCAACAAACAACATTGGAAATATAGCTACGGTGAGACAGATGAGTATGTTCTTTTTGGAGATTGGCAGATCTGTTTCCAGACCTATATTGATCTTTATAATTTGTCGCCAAGTCCCGAAAAGATTGCTCGAGCTAAAGAAGTTATGGACTATCAGATCCATTCAGCCAATACTGATTATTGGTGGTGGGCTGATGGCCTGTATATGGTGATGCCTGTCATGACCAAAATGTACCAATTGACTAAAGATCCGCTTTATCTTGATAAAATGTATACCTATTTGCAATACGCAGATAGTATTATGTTTGATAAGGAAGATAAGTTGTACTATCGTGACGCAAAATATGTTTATCCGAAACACAAAAGCCTCCACGGCAAGAAGGATTTTTGGGCGCGTGGTGATGGTTGGGTATTTGCTGCCTTGGCTAAGGTCCTCCAAGATCTACCCAAGCAGGATAGACATTATAGTTATTACCGTGAAAGATTCAAAGAAATGGCGGTTGCAATCGTAAGCTGTCAGCAAGCAGAAGGTTTTTGGACGCGAAGTATGTTGGATCCGGACCATGCTCCTGGTAGGGAGACGAGTGGTACGGCCTTTTTTACCTATGGTTTACTTTGGGGTATCAACGAAGGAGTACTCACTGATCCGAAGTTTGCTCAGGCTGCGCTTAAGGGCTGGCACTACCTTAGTCAAATCGCTCTGCAGGCAGACGGAAGAATTGGATACGTACAACCTATCGGTGAGAAAGCTATCCCCGGGCAAGTTGTTGATGCCAATTCTACAGCGCCGTTTGGTGTAGGGGCATTTTTATTGGCCGGAACAGAAATATATCGTTATCTGGATAAAAAATGAGTTAACCATGAAGATGAAAAATCAGATTTTATTTTCCTTCCTGCTGCTGTTGGCAGTTCAGTCTGTTCAGGGCCAAATTGCAAAAAAGAAATCAACGGGTAATCATGAGACCAGTAGAACTTTTTGGCTTCAAGAAATGGACTGTATGCTGCGTCCAGTGTTACGGAGTCTAGCACATGACAGTCTTCGATTAAATATGCCTCAGATGACATCGACGCAGGTGGATAACAAGGAGCATCGTATCAAAGTGCAGTATGTCGAAGTATTGGGAAGAGTATTGTCAGGTATAGCGCCCTGGCTTTCTTTGGATGGTGGTTCAGTAGCAGAAAGAAAGCTGCGCGATCAATATAGAGTCTGGACTGTTCAAGCGCTGAAAAATGCGTTAGATAGCAATGCCCGCGATTTTATGCGTTTTGATCTAGGGGGGCAACAGCTTGTTGATGCTTCCTTTATTGCTTTAGGTTTTATGCGTAGTCCATGGTTGTGGGAGCATATTGATGATCAAACAAAAAAGAATTTGATCGCATCGATAAAAATCACGCGTCAGTTTCGGCCAGCTTATTCAAATTGGTTGCTTTTTTCGGCGATGAATGAAGCTTTTTTAGCTAAATATTCAACAGAATGGGATGTGATGCGAGTCGATTATGCCTTGCAGCAATTAGAGCAATGGTATGTTGGCGATGGTATGTATATGGATGGTCCGCATTATGCCTTTGATTACTACAATAGTTATGTTATTCATCCTTTTTTGGCAGGCATCATGGATATGATCCAATTGAAAACCAAAAACTACGACAGCATGTTTGCGAAGATCAGGCTCCGTAACGAACGCTATGCTATTATCCAGGAACGCTTAATCAATGCAGACGGTAGTTTTCCGCCAACGGGGAGATCTGTAATTTATCGCGCTGCGGCCTTTCATCATTTGGCGGATATGGCATTCAAAAAGCGCCTTCCGAAAGAACTAACAACTGGCCAGGTTCGTGGAGCATTGTCTGCTGTATTGAAAAAGACGACAGAAAACCCAGGTACTTATCAAAATGGCTGGTTGACATTAGGTATGTATGGCAGTCAACCTGGCCTTGGTGATCCTTATAACAATCAAGGAAGCCTTTACCTCTGCTCAGTGATTTTCTTGCCTTTGGGACTGTCAGATGAGGATCCATTCTGGACAAGCGAAGCGACAGATTGGAGTGCTAAACGTATATGGTCAGGACAGGATTGGAACAAAGACCATAGCAAGGCTATTCAATAATAGTGTACCTATGAAACAAGCTTCACAAAGCCAATTAAAAAGTAAATGAAAAGATATCGTAGTCAAATTATAAAAATAGTGATGCTCTGCTGTGCATGCCTGTTATTTCTTTTTCAGGTGCGGGGACAAAAAATTAAGGAAACAATAGTCGGAAACGGGTGGGCAAAGAATACGGTTAATACCGCCGTATTTCGCAAGAACTCCTTAACCAGCAACCGTAAATATCAGTATGTAGCCTATTATGACGACGACGGCTATGTGGTATTGGGTCGACGTCTACTATCAGGAAAAGTTTGGCAGCTGCGTCGTACGGCTTATACCGGTCATGCCAAAGATGCGCATAATGTGATCAGTATCATGGTGGATCAGGCAGGATATCTTCACGTATGCTGGGATCAGCATAATAGTCGGTTGAGATACGCACGCTCCATTCATCCAAATAGCCTCGTCCTTGGTTACGAGCAGGTTATGGTAGGTCGAGATGAGACATTAGTGACTTATCCCGAATTTTTAAAACTCCCCAATGGCCAGCTGTTATTTCTATATCGGGATGGGGGATCGGGCAACGGCAATCTCGTGGTGAATAGCTATGATGTGAAACAGCAGCAATGGAAACGTATTCATAGCAACCTGATTGATGGTGAAGGAAAGAGAAATGCGTATTGGCAAAGTTATGTCGATAATCGCGGCACGATACATTTATCTTGGGTGTGGCGGGAAAGTCCGGATGTGGCGAGCAACCACGATATGGCTTATGCCTGCTCCAAAGATGGGGGATTAACCTGGGAGCGAAGTAATGGTATAAGGTATGATCTGCCGATGAAGGCTTCTACCGTAGAATATGCAGCTCGTATTCCGCAGCACCACGAATTGATTAATCAAACATCCATTGCTGCCGATGAAAGGGGGAACCCTTTTATTGCCAGTTATTGGCGCGATCCGGAATCACAGATTCCGCAATATAAAGTCATTTATTTGCAGGATGGTGAATGGAAAGTCCGATCTTTTGATTTTAGAAAAACTCCATTCAGCTTAAGTGGTGGTGGAACAAAAGAAATTCCAATCGCTAGACCGCAGTTGTTGGTTCGAGGGAAAGGCGATAGGGTCGCTTTGACGTTGATCTTTCGGGATCAGGAAAGGGGAGCTCGACCTTCTATTTTGACCTTGTGGGGGATGCAACGCGAGGCCAATGACCTTGTTGATCTTTGTGATGAATCTGTAGGGGCTTGGGAGCCGACCTACGATACCGAGTTGTGGCGAAATAAGCGCAAGATTGCGCTATTTGTACAGGCTACGGTACAAAAAGATGGCGAAGGATTAGCTGAAACGGCTCCGACAGCAGTAAAAGTGCTCGAATGGTGCGACAAATTCGCAAAAAAATGAGGGAGATAAAAAAAATGAAAATAAAACTGGGTATACTTCGAATTCTGGTGTTTCTCGGCGTTTATATTGCTTTCGCAACAAGCATACAGGCACAAAAAAAAACGATTTTCGAACCGCAAAAGCTAGATTTTAAAAAAAGCCCCTATACTGGACTGACACGCCAGCATTGGATGGATGCAGCATCCTATTTGCTGGAAGGTGCATTTTCTGTCGTCCAAGATATAAATAGCCCGATGTTATTTCCCAAGCAACCGGGGAGGAGTTACCCGAGAGATGGGGTGCATAACGAAACGGAACGCTTAGAGGGGCTGTGTCGTACACTCTTCATCGCTGTGCCACTATTAAAGAAAAATCCTGACTATAAGATTCGTGGTATTCGCGTAGCGGATTATTATCGTCATCAACTGGAACGGCTATTGGATGAGACCACTGAAAGTTATATTGCTCCACTTCCCGAAAATGGAGGACCTAGTCAAAAGTTAGTAGAATTTGGCGGTTTGGCGGTTGCGCTAATGGCAGCTCCAGAAGTGTTATGGGATCCTTTGCCGGAAGAGACAAAAGATAAACTTGCACAAACCATGCTCAGTTATGGTAATGGACCAACGATACAGATGAACTGGCGCTTTTTCAATATCATGATTATGAGCTTTTTTAAAAGTAGAAGCTATGCTGTCCGAGAAGATTATCTCAAGGACTTGTTAGAAAAATGCTTAAAGGACTATAGTGGCGATGGTTGGTATAATGATAGTCCTTACTATGATTATTACAGCATGTGGGCCTTTCAGCTTTATGGATCGCTCTGGGCCAATAACTATGGTGCGACGATGTATCCTGAACTTGCCGCTCAATTCAAATCCAATCTACAGGATGTGGTGAAAAGCTACCCTTATTTATTTAGTCGTGATGGCGAAATGATTATGTGGGGGCGCAGTATTTCTTATCGGATGGGGGCTGCGGTACCCTTCCCATTATTGGGGCTATGGGATGATCCGTCCATCAATTATGGTTGGATGCGAAGAATTGCATCGGGTACCTTATTGCAGTTTTTAAAAAATCCCGATTTTCTTTCAGATGGTATTCCAAACCTTGGTTTTTACGGTGCTTTTGATCCTGCTGTGCAAGAATATAGTTGTCGGGGCAGTGCATATTGGTTCGGAAAATTCTTTTTAGGTCTATTGGTTCCGGAAAACAGTAGTTTTTGGACTGCCTCAGAAAATCTTGGCGCTTGGGATCGTCAAATTCCGGCCGCTAAGGTGTTGAATACCTATGTTGACGGTGCTGAGATATTGATAACTGATTATGATAGGATAGGTGCTTCCGAAATTCGTTCTTGGAATGCAAGTAAGGTCGTTGGCTATTATCAGGGAACGGAAAATTACAATAAGCTCTCCTATAACAGTGCGTTTCCTTGGCAGGCCGATGGAAAGAACGGTGAAATCTCAATGAATTACGCGTTTCAAATCGGACCGAATACTTGGGAATCACTTCGCATGTATCAGTTTAAGGGATATGAACAGGGGATTTATCGCCGCATGGCGACATTAGCCTCGGACACGACGGTACATTTAGCTTTATCGGAGCGGACATTGGCAAATGGAATTTTAAGATGTGACCAGTTACTATCCGATAAACCCTTGGGCATTCGGTTAGGTCATTATGCCCTTCCAAAAAGGAAGGATAAGCCCATTGCAGTGCGTACACTTCAATATAAAGGGCACGAAGCGATGATTTTAGATAATGGTGAATACCAATTGGCTATGGTGCGGCTGTTGGGTTGGGAGGGAATGGAAAATAGAAGTTGTCATGGGCTTCATCCTGTGGCGGAGGAGAGTGCGGTATTGAATTGTTTTGCAAGAGAAGGAAAACCGGGAGCACAATGGTATGTCAGTTTGCAGCTGTGGAAGAAATCGGGGGAAAAATGGACAAATGAAGAGCTGTTCCCTGAATTGAAAGCCACGGATAAAAAAGTTGAGCTCCGTTGGCGGAATGGCGAGAAGCAAATATTTCATGCTTGGACACAATAAACACTACATTGTTGTCAGGAAGGGCCTGTTCATTTTGGACTGCCTCTTTTTATTTTAACCTTACAGGTACTCTTCTACTGCCTGATTTTAACTAATCGGGGCGCGAGAGCTCGGCTCTGCTTGTTAACAGATGCTTTTGATGATCTCGTTTGAAGTCTGCGCGATTGAGACTGTATTTCTTCGATAGGATCAGTTCATATATGTTCAATAACGGCTTTTTTTAGCATTTTGAAGGGAATTTCAACTCAATTGAACCAAAATCAAACACGTTGATCTCCCTTCCGAGCTACTTTTGTTTCTAGTTCAACAACATCGGTTGACGAAATTATTTGCTTGCTTATCCGGAAAATGTGCGCGCTATTTTTTGGAGGGGACAAGAATACCAATTATAAACAAGACAGTCTATGAATTCAAATTGAGAAGAATATCCTTTGGACATTCTGGCATTGCTAGGTTGATTCCAGAAGCACTTAGAAAATAATATGCTAACCAAATCAATTATTAAATAAACCATGTTAAATCATTACTATAACAGATTTACAAAAAAAGGTCTTTTGTTGAATAGCCTTTTTTTGATTGCCCTGTCCAGTTATGGGCAGAGTGCAAATGTGAGAGGGGTTATTAAAGATACCACAGGCAAAGGAATTGTAGGTGTTACCATCCGTGTAAAAGGTGGGGTTGAAACAGTTCAGACCGACGCACAGGGAAATTTCTCAATCCAAGCGTCTCCTGGAAGCACGTTAATTATCACATCAGTTGGATTTCAAGAGAAACAAATTACAGTTGGGCAGCAAGCCAATTTGGACATTGCCCTTGTGCCTGCCGAAAATGTCTTGGAGGAGCTTGTAGTGGTGGGCTATGGTAGTCAGAAAAGATCGGATATAACTGGTTCGGTTGCTTCAGTTCCCAAGGATCGTCTTTCAAAGATCCCTGTGAATAATGTGATGCAGGCGATTCAGGGTGCGGTGTCTAATGTGACGGTATCCCAGGCATCATCCATTCCTGGTGATGCGCCCTCGGTGCAGGTAAGAGGAAGAAATTCGCTTAGTGCAACAACGGAGCCTTTTATTGTTGTGGATGGAATTCCATTGACAAAAACAGATGGCTCTATTAATGACATCAATCCCAATGATATTGAATCTGTCGAAATCCTGAAAGATCCTTCCGCTGTGGCTATTTATGGTGTAAATGGTTCGAACGGTGTGATATTGATTACCACAAAGAGAGGAACAACCGGTAAACCGTCCATTCGTTACAGTGGCTATGGCGGGGTAGAGCATGTAGCGCACATCCTCGAACCTGTTTCTGGCGAGGAACTGTTAAAGCGTTATGCGGAATATGCCCGTATCACCAACACGAGTTTGTACAATGGCGGTCCGGTACGCAATCAATACGAATATGACAATTATAAAAATGGCGTAACGACGGATTGGCTGGATGCGGTTATGCAGACTGGCGTCATACAAAACCACAACGTCAGTTTATCGGGCGGTAGTGAAAATGCCAAATATTTTGTGTCGGGCGATTATTTAAATGAAAAAGGAGTTTTGTTGGGTTACAATTACAAACGTTACTCTTTCCGGACGAATACCGATTTTAAGGCCACCAAATACCTTTCGGTGGGTACGTCCTCCTTTATCGTTGCGCACAATAGAGATGGCGGCCGGGCTAATTTGTTGCAAGCTGCGGCCATGAGCCCCTATGCTAGAATGTATAATGAGGATGGCTCTTTAACACAATACCCGATGTACTCTGAGCAACTGTGGTCCAATCCTTTGTTGCCAACAACCTTAGATCCGCAGCGCCGTCAATTTAACATTAGCCTGAATGGCTATGCCGATTTAAATTTTGGTGAATTGTACAAGCCATTAGCAGGGTTGAAATATAAGTTGAATGCAGGGTATTCCTTTGTGCCGGTTAGAAACAATGAATACGAAGGTGAGTCGGTGTATAATTTTGCTGGTCTTGGACGCATAACCAATAATGAAACACAGACTTATACCTTAGAAAATATATTGACCTATACGAAGGACTTTGGTAAGCACCATATTGACTTCACTGGACTATATGCGGCAAAAAGCAAATATTGGCAACAGGCAATTGCAACAGGCGAGGTATTTCCCAATGATGCACTTGGTTGGGGTAACTTGGGGGCCGCGTCAACACAAAAAGTTTCTTCGACGGCAGATTTATATCGTACAATCTCACAAATGGGGCGCTTAAATTATGCGTATGATAGCCGCTATATGCTGACCTTGACCGTTCGTCGGGATGGTGCATCTGTATTCGGAAGAAACAATAAATATGGTGCTTTCCCATCCGCAGCTGCGGCATGGAATATTCATAACGAATCCTTTATGCAAAACGCCAAACATATTGTCAGTAATTTAAAATGGCGTATTTCTTATGGCCTTTCTGGAAATGAGGCTATACCTGTTTATCGCACTCAATTTTTAATGGACTCAAACCCAATGGCAATGAATGGCTTGTCGAATACGGCCTTAACTATTCGAACCTTGATGGGCAATTACGATCTACAGTGGGAGAAAACAAAAGGTCTAAATACCGGTGTCGACTTTGGACTATTAAATAATCGGATCACAGGTAGTATTGATATGTACAAATCCAGCACCTATGATCTGCTCCTGACCCAAGGATTGCCTAAGCTAACTGGTTTTGCGACAGTTTATTCTAATATCGGTAAAATTGAGAATAAGGGTATCGACCTGACCTTAAATACCAAAAATATCGTAAAAGATCATTTTAACTGGTCGAGTACACTGGTTTTCTCTCGTAATAAAAATAAAATTACGGAAGTATATGGTAACGGGAAAGACGACCTGGGCAATAGGTGGTTTATAGGGCAGCCTCTAGGGGTAATTTACGATTATACGAAGGTGGGTATCTGGCAGACGGACGAGATTGCGTCTGGAGCGAATAAGGGCTGGGATGATGCTGCGCAAGCTGGCGATCTCAAACTTGCAGATATAAATGGTGATGGAAAAATCGATGACGGCGATCGATCTGTTTTGGGGCAGACTGCACCGAAGTGGACTGCCGGTTTGACAAATACGTTTACTTACAAAGCGTTTACGCTAAATGTTTTTATCAATACAGTGCAAGGAGCGTTGCGCAATAATCCGCAGATAGGAGGAGCGTCGGACGAGATGGGACGTCGAAGCACACCAGCAGCGCTCGGGTATTGGACACCGGAAAACAAAAGCAATGAATGGCGTTCTTTGGGTAACCATTCCAATATTCATGGATATGGCTTCCCCTCAAATGCTAGTTTCACTCGTTTGAAAGATGTAACCTTAAGTTATACAATGCCGCAGCAGCTTGTCGAAAAAATTGGAGTACAGGGCTTGACAGTATATGCTAGTGGTCGCAATCTGTATACATGGACCAATTGGCTTGGCTGGGATCCCGAAGCTAGGGATATTACACGTGGATCAGGAAATGACAACATCAACTACCCAATGGTAAGGACGTATGTATTAGGTATTAACCTTAGTTTTTAACGCTTACCCATCATTTTGCAAAAATCAATTATATACACATGAAAAAGACGATAAACAATTATACCACCTTATTTTCCATATTTGCTTTGTTATCCGTAGGAGCGATCTCTTGTGGTAAAGGCTATTTGGACGAGAAACCATATTCAAGTTACGATGCTACGAATGTTGATCCCACGACAGTGGAGAACAGGTTGCTGGGCTTACATTACAATTTTGCACAGCTCTGGGGCTACAGTGGCCGGCAAGGATTTCTTTCCAGCTGGCAGATTGGGACAGATATTACGAGTGCAGGATCGACAGAGGGTGTTGAAAATCCTTTTTACCAATATGCTGATCTGAATTCAGAAAATGGAAGTGTAAGTTTTTTGTGGGAAAAATGCTATGCATTTATTAATAATGCCAACCTTGTCATAGATGGAGTGGGTGATAGCAATCCAAAGGCTACTGCAGAAGCGCGGTTTTTTCGTGCCTACGCCTATAATATGCTGGTTACTTTATGGGGAGATGTACCTTTGTTGACCAGTTCAATTCAGGTGCCTTCATTTAATTATACACGGGCCGCTGTTGCTGAGATCGATAAAGTTATCACCGATGATTTGAATTATGCAGTTAAAGAACTCCCCGATCTTGCTACAGCCAGCACACCTAGCCGAATCAATAAAGATATGGCGAGACAGCTTGCTGCAGAAGCTTTTTTACGTATTGGTATGCGTGATGCAAGCTATTTCGCGCAAGCGGAAGCTATGGCAACCGCCATTATCGACGGGGGTAACTATAAGTTGATTGAGACACGTTACGGAAAATACCTGTCTGAAGGCGGCGATTATTTTAGAGATATGTTTCGTCAGGGGAATATGCGTCGTAGGCAGGGGAATACCGAGGCTATCTGGACTTTTGAGGTGGAGTTCAATCGAGAGGTTAATGGCGGTACTATTGACAACCCACAACAACGCCGGGTATGGCAGCCAGCTTATCATAAGTGGGATGGGATGGTCAATGCCGATTCGCTGGGTGGAAGAGGAAATGGCCGTTTACGGTTGAGTAATTTCATGAAATATACGGTATGGAATGGGCTAAAGGGCGATATTCGCAATAGTAATTTTAATATACGCAGGACAACCAATTATAATCGTCCAAATTTCAGTGCAGAAATTGGTGTCAACGCCGATGGATATCGCGTAGCAAAAGGTGCAGGAATTAAAAATATTGTTATCAAAACAGGGGATAAAGTAGTTCCTTTTCGTACCGATAGTTTAGAAGTTTGGTATCCATTTCCAACAAAATGGGGTGGTTATGATCCACTCGATGATTTTGGTTATGCGCTGGTGAAAGATTGGCCTGTGATGAGATTCGGCGAAACCTATTTGCTGCGTGCAGAAGCTCGATTGCGTCAAGGAAATGCAGCCGGTGCGGCAGAGGATATCAATAAACTGCGGGATCGCTCATTTAAAATGGCACGTACAGAGTCTGGAAATAATCAGTTAGGAAAAGTAGCCACAAGTGATTTAACGATTGATTTTATCCTGGACGAACGCGCTCGGGAGCTGATTGCAGAAGAAAACCGTCGGATGACTTTAGTCAGAATGAATAAATTAAAAGAACGGATTTTACGAAATGGGGACACAGGACCTGCAAACAAAATAACAACTGGTTTTCAGGATTACAATGTTTTACTGCCTATCCCATTAAGTGAGATTCAACTGAATAACAAAGACGGCGACAATCTAAAGCAAAATCCAGGGTATAAGTAATCTTAATCAGGATATTGTTTGATCGATATGATCTGATTTTTTACAAATAGGCTTATTTTAGGGTAAGTCTATTTGCCTTAATCATTCTTTCAGAGGGAAGTGATAATAATCTTTCATTATCAATGAAAAAAGGGGAATTGTGTAATGGCCTTCCAATGGCTAGATATTATGAAATATTATGGAGGTAATATATTGGCCAATATTGCAACAGGCACTGATCGGCAATGGAAAGCCCATTGGTTTGGAAAGCCCAAATCGGTCAAAGGCCTCGAGAGGAAATCTTGGACAGACAAATTTCATATCTGTCGTATGGTCTGAACGGGCAATTACGCTTTATGTGGATGATATCGAGATGCTCCGTGTATCGATGTACCTTCACCTTCCTGCCATTCACCGAGTTTTTCTGTCCGTTAGTCTAAAGTCCATAGGCCGGCGACCTTTTGTCAGTATCTAGAAGATGATACGTTAAAAAGTATAGTTCTTTATTTGATCAGTTTCTTAAAAGTTGACTTTTCATTTTCACAAATGCTACAACAATATGTCGCAGGCAGCTTCTCAAATAGTGTTCCTGCGGCGACATCCTGCGTACTATCTCCCCAGATGGGATCATATATTGTCTGACAGGCTGGACATTGATAAGTGACTCTGATCAGATCGGACTTTTCTGTTGTAGCCAGCGTAGGAATATTATGAGGTTCTTGGATCACTGCTCTACCTCGAAGTTGATAAAATTCTTCGCACAGTGCCAAGATCACACTTATAAGTTCTGCTCGTTCCACGCGTTTTTGATAAGTGACAAAGTCTCTTGAATTAGGGTTGAAATCTTGCGTATGTTGCACCTGAAACCAGGATTTCTCTCCCTTAGAGTCGATGAAACGCAAAATTACAGATCCCCAGATCCCACTCTTTGGTTGCATTTTAATACCAAAACAAAGTTTGTACGTGCGAATATCCAACCAGTTCATGTGGTGCACCAATTCCTGCTTAAGCGCTAATGCAATGGGATCAAAATCTTCGGTCATCCAATTGAGTTCATTTAGGGCATGCCGCAGGTTGATTCGATGTCGATCTAGCACAATATCCCAATCAGGTCTTGTCGTCGTTTGAATATCTTTAATAACAATTGATTTCCAAGGCGTAGTGTACAATTGGCCGATCCTGTGTTGCAGACAGAGATTACATATGTCGCGTAAAAAAGCGGTCGAAAAGGTTTCGGAGCGCCGGTATACCCCCAGCCATAGTCTATCTTGGTAGGTATTAAATCCCTCATAATAGGGGAGTTTAAAGGTGGGTTCCATAAATGGCTGTTCTGTGGACTGGAAAAGAAATTTTCCGGAGGCAATAGCTGACGCTTCTAACTTTTGTCCCAACTGTTGTCCTTCGCTTGAAGTTGCAACCAGCGACCCGATCATCATTGGCTCCAAAAACAGACTTAGTCTCGCAATATCGTCGGTATTTACAAGAGTGGACCAGGTGTAAAATAAGTTGCTTTTGGGAAATCGGAGCTGAAGGTACCAATAATTGCTAAATTCCGAAGTGATGAAATTTAGATTTCCAGTATAATACGGTACCAAGGATTGAGTGCAGTCCACAACATTCACTTTCAACTGGGGATTGAACTCGAAACTGTCCAAAATATCTTTATATACGCCTTCACGTACCCATGCTCCCTGATTAAAAAGCCCATCGGCTACATATGAACTCACAATGTTTGGATATATATCCTGACCAATTTCATAAGCAAACTCCTGATTGAACAGTATATATTCTAATTCTTCAAGTTGCGTATCGTTTACTTTAAAATATAGTTGCTGCCTACTGCCAAATTTGACTTCCGTAATACCCACCTCTTCCAAAGGAATCAATAAGTTGTCGAGTTCTCCTGGAGATATTGCACCTCCTGAGAGGTTAACCTTGATAAACTGTCCTTTTTTCATTGTTTTACTTTGCATAGGATTTTACCTCCTTATCCTTTTCTGTAGCGTAGTTTTCCAAAATACGCTTAACTTCGGGTTTACAGGATCCACAACCTGTCCCAGCTCCGGTGGATGTACATAACTCCTGAAAATCGGTACATCCACCGCTAATACATCGTTGCAGATTTCCCTCTCCAACTTGGCTGCATGAACATACCAATCGCCCAATGACAGCTTCTTTGGCAGTTCCGCTTCGTAATAGCTGTAGCCGCTTTTCACTTAATTCGATCCTGTTTGCAATCAAGTTTTTAAACTCAGAAAATTCGTTCTTGTCACCGATCAAAATGGCACCTACAAGTCTATCCTGATAGATAATACATTTTTTGTAATAGCGCTTGGCCTTGTCAATAAAAATAATCTCTTCATAGTCCTCATTTGGCGTTTCTGTAAGACCAATGCTACAGAGGTCAAAACCTTGTATTTTGATAATATTCATAAACAGGCTTCCCTTATAATAGCTACTGATATCCCCCTGATGATAATGTGCAACTATACAAGCCTGTTCTTCGGCAGCTGCAGTGATACCGTAAAGTGTCCCTTCAAATTCTGCAATCTCTCCGATGGCATAAATAGCAGGGTCGCTAGTTTTCATATGACTATCCACGACCACACCCCGTTGGCAAAGTAGGCCGGCATCCCTTGCTAATTCGATATTGGGCGTAGTACCTATCGCTAGGATTAGTGCGTCGCATTTGATCTGTCGTCCACTCTTTAATTCGATCTTTGTCAGTTTATTGCGGCCGTAGTATAGTTGAACTTCATCGTTATAGAATATATCGCAGCCGAGGTCTATCATTTCTTCGTGAAGCAATTGACTCCCAAGTGGATCCAGCTGACGATTCAAAAAACGCGAAACACGTTGAACGATGGTGATTTTTGTCCCATTTTCACGGAGTGAAGCTGCCATTTCCAGTCCTAATAATCCTCCGCCTACGATAACGACATGCGCCTGCCCGGGAAGGTATCGCTTCAATAGGTCAGCGTCAGTCCGACGCCGCATCGTAAAAATACCAGGTAGCTTCGGCACATGCTTTGGCAGGCTGGGACGGCTGCCTGTCGCGAGAATTAAGATATCATAATATGTTTTAATACCTCGAGAATCCAAAACATATTTGTTGATTCGGTCGATTGCATTAACCTGGATACCACGTAGATGTTGGATATCGAGTAAAGGTTCCTCTTCGTCTTTCATTTTTACCAATTGCTCCCATTGAAGCTCGCCACTGACATAATGTGGCAGCATGACACGATTATAAAAAGGCAGATCCTCATTACTGAAAATGATAATTTCATCGGTCTTGTTTAGTTCCCGAAAGGAGCGGACAAAACCATGCGCTCCGGCACCGGCACCAACAATGACAATACGTTCCTTACTCTTCACATGAGGTTCGACACGTACCGCGCAAAATTTAAAGTCAGGCTCCTTCGAAATAGGATCCACTAAATCGTTGGTCAGATTATTAGCTCTATGGAGATCAGATCCCAATATCTTACCCCAATGCATCGGTAGAAATACGACCCCAGGTTTAATCGTCTTGCTGATCAGTGTCCTGACACGAACTTCGCCTCGTAGAGAATAAACATTTGCCAATTGCCCGTCAATCAAGTTCAGTGCTGTTGCATCTCTTGGATGAATTTCCAAAAATGCATTCTGAATATGTTGGTTCAGCTTACTGACCTTACCTGTTTTCGACATGGTATGCCATTGGTCACGGATCCGTCCTGTTGTCAGGATAAACGGAAAATTTTGGTCAGGCAATTCACTGTGATGCTGATCAGGAGGGCTATGCAATTGCGCCCGCCCACTTGGCGTAAGGAATTTGTTATCCTGAAAAAGTCGTGGAGTACCTTTTCTCTTTGACAGATCAAAAGGCCACTGCACGGTATTTAGATTGTCAATAAGTTTATAATCCAACCCAGTAATGTCGATACTTGTCCCTGCCGTTAACTGGACATGTTCTTTATAGATGTCCTGTTGTGTAGTATATGAAAAACCATTAAAACCCATTTTTTGTGCAAACCTTGAAAGGATTTCTGCATCCGGAAGAGCTTCGCCTGGAGGGGCAATAGCCTGATGCAGGTGACTGATCCTGCGTTCTGAATTCGTCATTGTACCTTCTTTTTCGGCCCATCCAGCTGCAGGAAGAATAATATCCGCAAAGTCCAGGGTCTGGGGCTTATTGGATATCTCCTGAACTACAACGAATTTAGCCATTTGCAATGCTTTTTCCACCAGCCTTGTGTTCGGGAGACTAGTGAGTGGGTTGGTACAAAGAATCCAAATTGCCTTCAATCGTCCGTCGGCTAAGGCTTCAAACATTTCGGTAGCTGTGAGCCCTGGTTTGCTGCTCAAAGTAGTCCCTGACCAGAATTGTTGAATTTCATCGCGATGTGCCTTATTATCCATATCACGGTGAGCGGGCAGTAGATTGGCAAGCCCTCCAACTTCTCTTCCGCCCATAGCATTGGGTTGTCCAGTTAGTGAGAAAGGACCACTTCCCGGTTTTCCGATTTTCCCTGTAATCAGGCTAAGGTCAATTAGGCTCAGGTTTTTGTTAACTCCCACTACACTCTGATTAAGCCCCATTGTCCACATACTCAGAAGACTCTTGGATTCGCCAATATAGCTGGCTGCGCGTTCAATGTCTTCCACTGGGACACCACATATTGCAGCGGACTCCAGTAAAGTACGTTCGAATACCCGTTTTTTGTACATTTCATATCCTTCGGTATGATTGCTTATAAAATCAAGGTCTATATCTCCTTGTTCTATAAGTAATCTTCCCAGCGCATAATTGAGGGTAATGTCTGTCCCTGGGTTAATTTGCAAATGCAGGTCAGCCAATGCGCAGGTATCAGTAACACGAGGGTCGACAACAATAATTTTGGTCGCTGGATTTTTAGCTTTGTGTGCCTCTATACGTCGCCAAAGGATCGGATGGCACCAGGCGGGATTGGCACCTGCGACCAAAAAGCAATCAGCAATCTCAATATCGTCGTAGCATATCGGTACACTATCCTCACCCAACGCTTTTTTATATGCTGCCACAGCGCTGCTCATACAAAGACGTGAATTGGTGTCAATATTGTTCGTGCCAATAAACCCCTTGACTAGTTTATTGAGAATGTAATACTCCTCTGTAAGGCATTGTCCAGAAGCATAAAATGCCACAGAATCAGGACCGTATTTTGCAATTAGCGTGCGTAAGACCGCTGCTGCACGATCCAACGCATCATCCCATGAAACACGTTGTAACGGACTGGATCTATGGTGCCTCATCTGCGGGTAGAGAAGTCTGTCTGAGCGATCATTGACTGTATATTGCAGATTCATGCCCTTGCTACATAATTTGCCTTGATTGACAGGGTGTTCACTATCGCCGATAACGGAAATCATTTTATTTTTTTCGACCGATATCTTCACACCGCAACCTACACCACAGTAGCAGCAGGTACTTTTATATACATTGTTCGACTCTTTATTCATAGCAAAAGGATACTAATTCTACACTTCTAATGACACGTTTTGAACGACAGTTTCAATTCGAGGATGAAAACGCACGAGGAGGACAGTGAAACCTATCAGAAAAACACCAATACCGATATACTGAAAGGCATCAGCATAACTGAGTGTTTCAGATTTAAAAAGAAATCCGACTAACATGGCTCCAATATTTCCTCCGGCACCGACGATTCCGCTCACACTGCCAATGTTATCTTTATTAATGAAGGGTACGATACCATATGTACAACCATTTGCCATCTTAAGGAAGAGTGCAAAAAGCAACATCGTAATAATAGCTAGAAGCAATGTGTTGGAAGCGGCGAATAGGCTTATGCCGATTCCTTCCAAAATCAACAGTATACCGAGAATCATACCCTTCCCTTTAATACCGTAACTTTGCCCCACTTTATCACTTACAATACCGCCAAGTGCACGGGCGAATAGATTCATACCGCCAAAGATACTGGCAAGGGCTCCAGCCAGGATAATCCCTGTATCAAAACGATCCATAAAGAAGGTAGCAGCGACGTTGTCGACCGTGATCTCTATCCCGAAACAAGCTGCATAGGCCAGTGTGAGGATCCAGACGCGATAGTCTTTTAACGCGAGCAAAAATGAGCCATTCTTCTTTCTATTGATTCTCCCGCCCTCGGACAGTTTTTTGAAATTGCCTTGCGGTGTATCTTGCGTATATCTATAATAGATGTATGCCATAATGAGTAGGATAATACCGGGAACAACCATTGCGACCCTCCAAGAATCCGACTGACTAACGAAGCCCATGCCGACGAATGCCGCAGCAATGAGCGGCATGACCAAATTAGTAACCCCTCCACCAAGGTTGCCCCAACCACCAGTTACGGCATTGGCCGTACCAATAATGTTGGGGGCAAACATCATTGAAGTATGGAACTGCGTAATCACAAAAGACGCACCGATGATACCCATGAAAAAACGAAATAACAAAAAAGACTCATAACTATTACTCAATCCAATAAGTAAAACAGGAATCGAACCTGCGACCAGCAGGATAGTGTAGGAGAGTCGTGGTCCTAGCGTATCACACATCTTCCCGATAAATAATCGCGCAATAATTGTTGCTGAAACAGATGCGATAATGATATTTCCTACTTCACTTTTAGTCAATCCAAGCTGTTCTCTAACTAGTGGCATAAGCGGTGCGGCGCCGAACCAGCCAAAGAAACAGAAGAAAAAAGTAATCCATGTAATGTGAAAAGTACGCATCTGTACGCCCTTAAAAGATAAGATACTGAGCTTTTTGAGAGGTTTGTTTTGTGGATTCATGAGTAATAAGTTTTTGGTTGATGATTGAAATAATTATCAAATGTTCAAGACCACCAGAATTTAAGTATGTCGTTTCGAGCGATACTGGCTATGTGATCTTGTTTGTCGTGCCCGATGAGGAGGTGATCCTGTCTGAGTACCGTATTTGCAGCCTGTCAAACAGTCGGCTTATACAATAGATCTGTGTGCGACAGCGAGGCTGTGTGCATGCTGCAAATCGACCACATCACCGATGACGATAATGGCTGGATGGCCAAGTCCATATTCTTTACTTGCTCTGACGAGATCTTTGGCTTTGCACAATACCTGTTTTTGCTGGGGCAGGCTCGCATGTTGTATAATAGCCGCCGGCGTTTCTCCTTTGCCATAGAGTACATAGGTGCGGGCTATCTCATCAAGTTTGCGCATCCCCATGTAGATCACGACAGTGGATCGGCTCTGGACAGCCAAAGGAAGATCAGCCGATAGACTGCCGTCTTTTTTCATCCCGGTCAGTGCCCATACCCCTTCGCTGATGCTACGGTGCGTCAAGGGAATATTGTTGATGCCTGCGCCTTGCATGCTACTGATGCCCGGAATGTAAGAAACCGCAATATTTTTCCCCTGTACGGTAAGCCATTCTTCAAAACCACGCCCAAAAAGATAGGGGTCGCCCCCTTTTAACCGGACCACCCGGTCGTAGCGAGCACAATAATGTAGGATAAGTTCGTTTATTTCTTCCTGAGGAACGTATTTTCCATAAGGATGTTTGCCAACATAGTGTTTTATACAGTTTTTATCTGCTATTTGAAGGATTTCTTCATTGATTAAGTTGTCATAAAGGATGATCTGTGCGTTTTTTATCGCTTTATAAGCTTTTATGGTTAATAGTTCTGGATCTCCAGGACCGGATCCTACAATAAATAACGATGTTTTGCCTAATTTTTTCATGTTATTTTGTTTTTATGTTCATTTTATATGTAAATCTATTAAAAAATCTGATATAAATCATGAAATAATGAATTTTAACTGATTTTTATTTGATAAAATATTATAAAAATCATATTTATTTTGATTTTTTAATTTTTTATTCCATAAATTAGTGTTGTTTAAATATGAAAATGATTTTTTATCAGAAAAAACAGTAATTATGGAAAGAAAAAAGATTGTTATTGTTGGAAATGGTATGGTTGGTAATAAGATTTGCGAAAAATTAAAGCATAAATCTGATATTCTGGATATAATTGTGTTTGCAGAGGAGCCAATACGTGCCTATGACCGGGTGCATCTGACCGATTACTTCAAAGTTTCATCTATGGAGGAACTTTTCCTGTCAAAAAAGGAGTGGTATGCGGAAAATAATGTGAAAATCCATTTAAATGATCCGATTGTTGATGTAAATCGCTCAAAAAAAGAAGTACTGTCATTACAAGGGCTTATTGTCCCGTACGACTATCTGGTCTTTGCAACTGGTTCTGCTGCTTTTGTGCCACCTATTCCGGGAGTGGAAAAGGAGGGGGTATTTCTCTACCGGACGATTGAGGATCTGGATTTGATCAAAGCTTACACGGCAAAAGTCAAAAAGGGTACCGTGATGGGCGGCGGACTACTGGGCTTGGAAGCGGCCAAAGCGCTGGTGGACCTCGGCTTGGAAGAAACGGCAGTGATTGAATTTGCGCCGCGCCTGATGCCGCGTCAGATTGATGACAGCGCCAGCCTGCTCCTACAAACCAAGCTGGCAGCATTGGGGTTGAGTTGCTTATTGCAAAAATCAACAAGTCAATTGCTGGGGGAAGAGCGCCTGACGGGAATCGCTTTTCAGGATGGTTCATCGATCGAAACGGATCTGCTGGTGATATCGGCGGGCATACGGCCGCGGGATGAACTGGCTAGGAAAATAGGGCTGGCCATCGGCGAGCGAGGCGGGATTGTGGTCAATCCGCAAATGCAGACCTCAGACCCTTCCGTGTATGCCATCGGCGAATGTGCACTTGTCAATGATATGATCTATGGCCTAGTGGCACCGGGCTATGAGATGGCTGAAATAGCAGCCGAACATATCCTGGGGGAAGAAAAGTCCTTTAGGGGATTTGATATGAGTACCAAATTGAAACTGATGGGGGTAGATGTGGCCAGTTTTGGGGATCCCTTTATCAGTGAACCTTATGCACGGACCATCGTACTAGAGGACCGTAACAAAGGGATCTATAAAAGGTTGAACGTCAGTACCGACGGTACGCGCTTGCTTGGAGGAATACTGGTGGGGGAGGCAACAGGTTACAATATGCTCTTGCAGATGGTCAACAACAGCATGCCGCTGGCGGAGCATCCTGAGCTGCTCCTGATGAGTGAGCAGGGGGAGAGCAAATCGGCTTCTACGGGCTTGGAGGCCTTGCCCGATGGTGCCCTGATCTGCAGCTGTGAGGGGGTGACCAAAGCGCAGATCTGTGATGCGGTGATCAATGGGAACTGTGAAAATGCGGATGGGGTAAAGAAATGCACCAAAGCAGGATCGGGCTGCGGGGGCTGTGTACCGATGGTAAAGGACCTGGTCAACTACACGATGAAACAGCAGGGTAAATATATACGCAGTACCATCTGTGAGCATTTTGATCTGAGCCGGCAGGAACTCTATGACCTGATCAAGATCCATGAATTGAAGAGTTATGATCAGGTGCTGGATACTCTGGGCCGTGGGCACGGGTGTGAGGTCTGTAAGCCGTTGGTGTCTTCACTGCTGGCCAGTCTCTGGAATGAGATGATCTTGAGCAAGGGAAATGATGTGGCGCAGGATAGTAATGACCGGTACCTGGCCAATATACAGAAAGGTGGTACCTACTCGGTTGTTCCCCGTATCCCAGGTGGGGAGATTACGCCGGACAAATTGATTGTTATTGGCCAGGTGGCCAAGAAATATAAGCTGTATACAAAAATTACGGGCGGGCAGCGCATTGATTTGTTTGGTGCACATCTCAATGATCTCCCGCTTATCTGGGAGGAACTCATTGCAGCCGGATTTGAAAGCGGACATGCCTATGGCAAGGCCTTGCGGACGGTCAAAAGCTGCGTGGGCAGTACCTGGTGCCGGTTTGGCCTGCATGACAGTGTGTCCTTCGCCATAAAAATAGAGGAGCGTTATCGTGGGCTCCGTGCGCCGCACAAGATAAAATCAGCGGTGAGCGGCTGTATCCGTGAGTGTGCCGAGGCGCAGAGCAAGGACTTTGGTATCATTGCCACAGAAAAGGGCTGGAACCTCTATGTCTGCGGCAACGGTGGCAGCAAGCCACAGCATGCTCTGCTGCTGGCTGCCGATATCAACAGTGAGACCTGTATCCGTTATATCGACCGTTTTCTGATGTTCTACATTCGTACAGCCGATCCTTTGACGCGTACCGCCACTTGGCTCAATAAAATGGAGGGCGGAATCGACTATTTGCGGAATGTTGTAGTCGAGGATAGTCTTGGTATGGGGGAAACGTGGGAACAGGATATGCAACTGCTTGTCGACAGCTATCGCTGTGAATGGAAAGTTGCCGTCGAAGATCCGGAGATTCGGAAACGCTTTGTCCATTTTGTAAATGCTCCGGAAGAGCGGGACGAGTCGGTACGCTTTGATACCATGCGCGGTCAAAAGAAAGCCGCTGACTGGAACCTGAAGACATATTAAAAGGGCATGGGGCAACATCATTGACTGATGAAATCACTTACATAGAATCGCTAAACCTTTAAAATAAAAATCACATGAACACGCAAATTGACCCACAAGTTGACCTGCAATGGCTAAAGGCCTGCCAGATTGACGATGCCATTGAAAACGGTGGTGTCTGTCTTAAGTTGAATAATGAGCAGGTAGCCCTATTTTATTTCGCCCGTCGCAATGAGTGGTATGCTACCCAGAATGAATGTCCACATAAGCGGCAGATGATTTTGAGCCGTGGGATGTTAGGCTCCTTGGGAGATACGCCAAAAGTGGCTTGCCCATTTCACAAAAAGACCTTTGCACTGGATACGGGCGAATGTCTTTCGGGTGATGAATGTGCGATCAAAACGTATCCGGTCAAGGTGGAGAATGGGACAGTATATATTGGAATGACAGCTTAAGCCCTAGCTAAATAATTGAAATAAAAACTATTTTAAAGCAAACAAACGATGGATTATATTAGTCCCAAAGAGGTAGCCGGTGTGATGATGAATACCGCTATCTACAAATCTTCGCTCCCGATCAAAGACCTGCTGATTCGGGGTGCATTGTCTGGCGCCTTACTGGCGATATCTGTTACGCTCGCTCTATTGGCTACAGCACAGACAGGGTTGGGACTTGTCGGTGCATTTGTCTTTCCTGTGGGATTTGTGATTATTGTTATCTTGGGCCTGGAGCTCGTCACAGGAAGTTTCTCCTTAGTGCCCCTGGCCTGGCTGGAAGGGAAGATCAATTTTAAGGTGATGGCCAATAACTTGCTCTGGGTCTTCCTTGGAAACTTATTGGGCAGTGTCCTCTTTGCACTTTTGTTTTGGGCTGCAAGTACTGAAACTGGACAGGCTAGCCAGCTTGGGAATATCGAGCAAAGTCTGATTGTCATTAGTGAAAAGAAAACCTTGGGCTACGGCAACCATGGTGCTGCCGGGTTATTCTCAGCCTTTGTCAAAGCCATTCTCTGCAATTGGATGGTCTGCATGGGTGTGGTGATGTCCATGACATCCAAGTCTACCTTAGGCAAGATCCTGGCGGCGGGGATTCCCATCTTTATTTTCTTTGCCTTGGGCTATGAACATGCGGTGGTCAATATGTTTGTGATCCCTGCCGGGATGATGTTTGGTGCTCAGGTGACGATGTCGGACTGGTGGTTGTACAATCAGTTGATCGTGACGGCGGGTAATATTGTTGGTGGGCTGTTGTTTACGGGAATGGCCATTTATTATACTTATCACCGGAAAGAACAGGTGTCTACCTCCCAAAACTAACTATTATGTACGGAATTGAAAATAGGTGTATCTGGAAGAAGCGCGCAGAGATAGTATTGCTTCAACTGTTGTTTTCGGTAGTTTTTTACCAAACTTATGCGCAGCAAAAAACAGTGAAAGCGAGTTTGTTCGAAGGTGTCGTGGTGGCGGGTTATACCGACCAGGGGGCCTATATCAACTGTACGGGGCCAGCGATTAAATATAGTTTCGCCCCCAAGGGGAATATCCTGTTGGGATTGCTGCCGAGCCTGAAAATAAAGGAAGATCAAGTGGAGGAAGGAAAGCCCAAGAATGCGTGGGTCACTCCGACATTGGGAGTTGGCCTGACTGCGGTGTTCAGGCATATCGCCGTTCAGCTGCCTGCTTTCTACAGCCCGAAGACCAGTACCGCAGATGGTAAATGGAAGCTTGGGGTCGGGCTGGGCTATAAATTTTAAAATGACGTATTTTTAGGGAAATATTTACGTTGGGGAGGGAGCGTGCCAGTATTGGTTTGTTTTACTCCCCATATTTTTCTGTTGCCAACTTGTTTAATAGTTCCTTGTTTTTGATGAATATCTTCTTTTTGTCGACTGTTATAGCATCCGAATCAGCAAGTTCGGCAAGCATGCGGTAGACGGTTTCATAGGTGGTGCCCACATAGGATGCGAGATCCTTTTTGCTGAGTTCAAGACCGATGTACCCGTCCTCTGTTCCTTCAGCAAAAACGCGATGAAGTAATAAAAGGCTCCATGCTAAACGGTTTTTGACGGAAAGCTGGACCAGGTTGGCCATCTTCTGCTCCGAAAGATGCAACTCATCGGCAAAAAATAGCATCAAACGATAGCTTAATTCAGTATTGATGCGCAGGGTGGACAAGAAGAATGGTAACTCTACAAAACATAGCTGCGTAGCGGCAAGTGCTGTGGCCGAAATAGGGTAAATGCTTTGTTCGGATGAGATCCCCCGATGGCCTACCATTTCTCCCTTTTTGGCAAAACGCACGATGGTCTCCCGGTCACCAAGGTTGCGGTGGACTTTGATGAATCCTGATTGGACAAAGTAAATACCACGAACCGGCTCTCCTTCACTGATAAACTGTTCGCCTTTTTTCAGTTTGATATTCTTTCGGTGGAGGTCGATTTGTCCAAGCCACTCTTGTAAGACGTATCGGCACATCAGGCAGGAGTGGTCACAGGTATTCGCGTTCTTCGTTTTCATCGGAATCAGTTTCGTATGGTGGAGTCTTTCTTGTCTGACCAAAGGTATCACCTATTCATCTAAAATCCTATTTTGTTTGGTATTAAAAGCATGATTGGGCGATGGGTATTTCTTCACAAGTTCATCTTTGCGATTTGTAAAGTGTTGTAAATAAGGTGAAATGTATTTTTTTTAGATCAGTAAGAGGAGAGATTTTCTTCGTTGATGATTTTGCTTCATTTGGTACACCAAACAATGTTCGGAAGGAGCTTTCCTGATTGGAGAGAGACAATTCATTGGTAGCTTTAGCATAGGGGAGCATTGAAGAAATTGCTGACAATGACGTTTGAAAACTTTACCAAGACTGACCTAGTGACTTTGATACGTGGAGGGAATAGCTGGAAAGGATCGAGTTCAATCAACGCTTATAAATAGAGTAGCCAATAGCTAGTGGTGAGTCGAGTCAAGCCAAGGCTTACCATCAGTGAATCATATGTTTATTTAGCACGTTATCTTATCCTAAATAATTTTGTCAGGGATTTGATTTAGCTGTGAAACTAAATAATTAATGGGGGCGTTCAATTCAGATTGGTTACAAATGTATTGCTCAATAACGCCATAGATTTCAAACGTTGATATATTAAAGCCATCTTCGATGTCATTATAATAAATTATTTGATTTCCAAATAAAGCAACCACCCAAAAAACCCCACCTTCATTTCCAAATAATTTTTCTTGCCACTTATGAGGAGTGACTTTGATGAGATTCCAAAGGTTTAAAGCTTTATAATCCATTTTCAGTTCTGCCTGTAAAATAAGAAGTTCGATTTTGTCAATTGATATCGGTGTCCACATGCTCAAAAATAATGAAATTTAAAGGGAATTGGCTGAATATTGCCATAATAGAATCGCGGCTTATAAGGGGGAATTATTGATTAATATTTCCGAATGCGTGCATAAGCTCAAGCTACCTTTAACAGTTTATAATAAAATTTTGGCAACGATTGGGGGGAACTAACTCTTTTTTACACATACACTATATGATTGTTTATAGACCAGTTAAGCTTAATAAAAAACTTTAAAAATTCTGTTGTCAATGCTGAAGTATTACAATAGGCTTAACCTTAATGAAAGGAGGGATATGTCTGACCCATAAAAAAGATTAAATACAATCGGACTCAAAAAGCTAGAGATATTTTGATCAGATCAAGAAATAAGAGAATTGTTTTCAAATTACAATTATACTGACCGATCATGGGAATTCGAAGTTTTGAGTGCTATAAAATTTGCCTCTAAATTTTTGACCATTTAAATAAAACAATTGTTGGCTCACTAAAGTGTCTAATCCATGAAAATAGACCAAATTAAATTTAAAATGATGAAAAAAATAATCCCATTTATATTAATTGCAGTATCCTTTTTTAGTGCATGCAAAAAAGATTTACACCCTGTAGATCCAAACACAGTACATACCCCCGACGGTTTTAGTAGTGATAGAACTAGAAACTTAAATATTGTTTATTTTGTTCCCAATGATTTAGATACGTTGCCCGACTACCAACGTCGGATAAGCGATATCATGTTATGGGTCAGGCAATTTTATAAAAGTGAGATGACCAGAAATGGATATACAAATAAAACTTTTGGGATGTTCGTTAATAGTGATAGTCTGGTCAAGATCATAACAATTAGGGGTACGAAACCCAAAAGTGCCTATCCATACGAGGGAGGAAGTGGAGCAGTAGCAGAGGAGGTCAATGCATGGTTTGAAGCTCACCCCTCAGATAAGACGAGCGATCACACCCTTATTATTATTCCTAGATATGAATTTAGGCAAGATGGTACAGCCACAGGCGGACCGTTTTACGGAACAGGGAAGTGGTGTTATGCACTAGATTATGAAGATTTTAATATTGCCAATATCGGTTTGGCCAATAACCAATTTACAGGGTGGTTTGGTGGTTTAGCTCATGAACTAGGCCACGGGTTAAACCTCCCGCACAATTCAGAAAAAGTTTCTGATAAATCAACACTAGGAACCGCCCTGATGGGATATGGCAATTATAGTTTGGGAAAAGAAGGGACCCTTTTAACAGCTGCAGATGCTGCAATTTTGAATGCAAACCAGATCTTCAATAAGGATAGCAAAACTTATTACGATGCTGCGAATGCGGAAATTGATCGTATTCACGCCAAATATGACGCAACAAAAGAAGCCATAGTTGTTTCGGGTAAGTTTCATGCATCAAATAAGATCAATAGTATTGCATATTACAATGATCCCGAAGGAGGTGGAGATTACAATGCGATAACATGGGAATCAAAAACCATTGGCATTGATAGTTTTTATGTTGAAATGAAAATTTCAGATTTACAATACAAAGGAGACTCATTGTACGATCTAAGGCTAAGATTTGTCCATGAGAACGGGATCATTTCTACTTTCACTTATAACTATAAGTTCGGTAACAATATACCAATAATGAATTTCAGTACCCGTTCAGAGCTAAGCAAGCAAGGTTGGCAAGTACATACTTTCAGTTCTGAAGAAACAGCTGAAGAAGATGGAGCGGCGACAAATGTTATCGATGGCAATTCTTCGAGCTATTGGCATTCTAGATGGTCGGCCAACGAAACAGCTTTTCCACATGAATTAGTAATAGATTTAGGATCCACCAAAACTGCTCATGGATTAAGCTATACACATCGCAATGGATTGTCACGTGCTGTTAAAAATATTGAAGTTTCTTACAGTATCGATGGGGTAAGCTTTAACCAGGCTGGAAATTATGAGGTTCCCAATTTCAATGGTCCACAATATTTAGATTTTATGATACCAGTTTCATTGAGGTTTCTTAAAGTAAAAGCTGTTGATGCCCGTGATGGAGAACAGTTCGCAGCAATTGCTGAATTGGGTCTTTACTGATCCGGTGATTAAATTTTTATAGCATCAACGCTGATTCTGACCATCAACGTTGATGCTATAGTTACTAAGGCATATCAGATCTTTTGCCAGAGAACTCAATTTCTCTCACGGCCACAATGCTGTTTTCAGGTTTAATTCCTTCGATTAAAAAGCGTATGTAGCGAACCCTTAGCTGCTTTATGCTCTTGGAACTGTAATCTTGCCCCGAAGAGGATAGGTGACTGCCTATTGGTGACCATTTAACCCCATCAGTAGATGATTCCAACGAATAAAGATACCAATCACTATCCTTTCCCCAATAAATACGGTAGGTATCCAGATCATAGCTATCTCCCAGATCTATAGAAATTGCAATCGGGAGTTTTAACTTATCCGCTCGCCAGGAACTAGTGAGGTTTCTATCGATGATGACCTTTAGTGAATCCACTGGAATTCCATCTATCTCAACGGAGGCTGCAGAAAGATTTAACGTTTCCCTTTTGTGCGGTAATTTTATGGTATCTATATTTTCAGCATGAAAATTATCATGTCCACTCATCCAGATATATCGTTTCCCGTCAGGAACCTGATCCTGATTAGAGGGAATACTTTCTATTTTGGCAGTTGCGGATTGTAATCCATCACTACTTGCTTCGATAATAATTTGACCTGCCTCAGCCATTGTACGTATAAGTGCATATGCAATGCCACCTTCGGTAAATTGTGGAGAAACTCCCGTATGATGATTATTTCCACCTATCAGACGACCTTTTCCTGAGACCACAAGCTTAACTGGAATTGCATCCGCTTGGTCTGGCGAGCTTACCAGATTTCCTTTTTCATCACAAACTTTAATATAAACTGGAATCATATCTGATCCTCCAGCCAAAGGGGTGATGCCCTGATCCGCGAATTCAATTTTTAGGTGATGTGGTGATGCAGCAGTCGAGACCTGATGGGTACAAACAATACCTCCATCCAATATTCCCTCCGCTTTTAGTTCTCCCGCCTCATAATCTTTTAATTCAAAACGAAAATACGGGCTGCCTCCTTTTTTATAAATAAATGGTGCAGTTACCGAATTGTTTTCCCTAGTTTTTTTCCCCACAAGTTTGTTATTTCTAAATAGCCTGACCGTGTCACAATTTGAGAAAACGATGATATTAGTATCAAGATCCTTCCTTGTGTTGTGCGTTGCTATATGAACAATGGGGCCATAAGTTGGATTCCTGGCATCCTGCATCGCTTTCATTTGATAGTAGCCAAATTTTGGGTATCGGTCTAAATCAACAACTCCGCTAAATGCCGTGACAGGATCATAACCGCGTGTATAATCGTTGAAACTCCAAAGAAAATATCCACCTATACGTGGATTGGCATCTAGACCTGCGTGATCCCAATAGCCTCCGAGCGACTCCTCTTTTTCCCCATTGAGTGCATTCTGCCGCAATATAGATTGATTAATTAATCCTTTATCTCCATAGCGCCTCGACGCACGTAATCCATTCTCTTTACCGGGGTCCGCAAACCATGCATCACCCCATTCCCTCGTCAATGAAGGGCTGCTGGGCAATGGGTCAGTTCCGTCAGGATCGATTACTTTATAAAACACATCATAGAAGGGCTGACTTCTACTATTTAGATCATCTGCTGTAAATAGCTGGTCACCGGGTAACTCATCATGAGCAATTTTTACCGCTTTTTTCATCCAGGATGCCGGAGTTGGAGACTCGTTGAGCGATGTCTCCCATAAAAAAATAGAGGGATGATTGCGGTCTCTTCTGATCATTTTGCGTATATCACGATATGTACGTTCGATAAATAGTTTATCGTCATTGAAATATTGCCAACCTGGCTGGCATTCGATGACCAAAAGTCCGAGAGAATCACAAGCATCCAGAAATGCCGGTGATGGCGGATAGTGCGCTGCTCTTACCGCATTAAATCCTCCTTTCTTCAGTAACATAGCATCCCGATATTGCATAGAATTGCTAGCAGCATCTCCTACATAAGGAAACGCCTGATGCCGGTTGGCTCCTCGGAGATACAGTTTTTTGCCATTTAGATAAAAACCGTCGGCTTTACCCGCAGGTGAACGAAAGCCGAATCTCCTTATTCCTATCCAAGTGGTTACCTCGTCAATCAAGATATCTTTGTCATAAACCCGTGATACTAATCGATATCGGAACGGATCGTCGGGAGACCATAACTGCGGATTAAAAACCTCGAGGTTGTGGGCAAAAGTTGAATCTCCGGGGCGCATGTTTGCCTTACTATTTGCTCCTGCAACGATTTTTCCGGTATTATCCAATAGTATTGTCTCCAAACGTAACTTGGAAATAGAATGAGTTTTGCTGTTTACTACATGGGTTTGGCAATGAATTGTAGCCTTTTCTTTCGTAACCATTGGAAAGCTCACTAAAACTCCACCTCCGGCTATCATCTCTGTTTCCATTGGATCCGAAATGTAAGTTTTATTGGTAATAATCATCTTCACATCACGGTAGATTCCGCCATAATAATTAAAATCAAGCTTTTGCATGGGCTTGCCGGGGGGCGTCAGGCCATCATCCATATTGTTAACGCGGATCGCAAGTACGTTATCTTTATCATATTGGATATACGGCGTTATATCAACCACAAAACCTATGTATCCGCCAGCATGTTGAGTTATTTTTTCTCCATTAAGAAAGACTGTACAATTCGTTTGAACTCCCTCAAATTGAAGGATGACTCTTTTATTTTGTAGCTTGCCGGAAAGGTGAAAATAACGGCGATACCATCCTGTACCCTGGAATACACTACCGCCGCTGTGTTTTGGCTCCAATCGCATAACATGTGGTATGCTGACTGCTTGCCATTTGCTATCATCATAATTTGTCTCCATTGCCTGATCTATATCTCCCCGATAAAACGCCCAATTGGCGTTCATATCAAGGACTGTTCTTGCAGATTGTTTATTCTTTGCAAACGACAACGAGCATATAGCCCATAATGATAAGGTGAGCAAGATGTAATTTATTTTTTTCATGTAAAAAAATGGGGACACTCTCTTTAGTTCTTGTTAAAACAGTCAGAAAATAACTTTGTTAGTGACAAATAATTTGTGAAAATAGTCTGTTTCTTTGTGAAAAAAAGTAGCCATCCGTGCTAAATTTCTCCAGCTGATGGCTACGATGCACTAATTAGGATAACCCGGGTTTTGCCCGAGGTTGTTGTTTACATCCGTTTCCTTTCTGGGAATAGGCCAAAGATAATCCCTCCCGGCATCAAATGTTCTGGACTCTGCCTCAACATGATCACCTGAAAGGGTCAAAGCTCCTGTTTTTGGATCGACTTTTCCCAGACGAGTACCATATACTTTTCCTTCGCGTACCAGCGGTCCTATTTTCCAGCGTTTAATGTCAAACCATCGCAAACCTTCCAAAGCAAATTCTACTCTTCGTTCTCTTCTTACCAGTTCGCGCATGGCTGTTTGACCGGCATAGACAGACCGGTCCACTTTAGGCATTCCGGCCCGTTGCCTGACCGCATCAATTGCATCATATACACTGTTGTCTATGGCTCCGGTTTCGATTTTAGCCTCGGCATAGGTCAGCAGCACTTCTGCATAACGGATGACAATCATGTTCAGGCCTGTATTCCATATATCATCATAGTCAGATAAATCGGAAGTGAATTTTTTGTATAGGTATCCAGTTTTGGAATTATTTCCACCATTGTAGTAATCGCCCGAATTGCTCTCTATCGGGTTATAATATTTCCCCTCATAAAGCTGTCCCGGAAAGACAATCGACGCACTTAAACGGGGATCCCGATTTTTATAGGGTTCCTTTTCATCATAGCCTGAATTGAGTTCAGCAATGGTCTTTCCATTACTCATTTCATAAGAATCTACTAAAGCCTGAGTGGGGCATAGCGAGCCCCATCCACCGAGGGTTGAAGAGGGCATGACGCCCAGGTTTGAATTGGGATGGTCATTTGCCCGGTATTGAATGTCCAGAATAACTTCACGATTGTTTTCATTCTTTATACGGAAAAGATCAGCGTAGGAAGAAAAGAGTGAATATCCCAACGCCATAATCTGCTCGCTTGTCGTAATGCAGTCAGCGTACCGTGCAGTATATAACTCCAGACGGGCTTTTAGGGACAGCGCAGCACCCCGGGTGATCTTTCCCACCTCACTGCCCGAATAGCTTACCGGCAGTTCCGGTGCTATAGCCCCGAGTTCATCCAGCACAAACTGCTGTACCTCGGTAACGAGGGTTCTGTTAATGGTATTGGCCTCTTCCTGGCTGAGCATTTTGGTAGTCAAAGGGACGTCGCCATAAAGCTGCGTCAAGGTGTAATATTGATACGCACGGAGGAAACGGGCTTCTGCTTTCATCTGTGTTTTCTTTGCCTCATCCATCGGGGTCTGGTCTACATTTTCCAGAAACCAGTTGCATTTCAGGACAGCCGAATAGGCCGGGCTCCATCGGTCGGTTCCGTAGGGGTCGGAAGGACTGGCACTGCCGTTTCCCAAGCTGGTATAGCCTTCCCAGTAATACTGGCTGTATGCGTTGTCCGAAATGGCATCCATATAGAGGATCTGGTAATTATCATCCCAACTGCTGTATACACCGTTCAGGGCTGCCTGGGCATCCGCTTCGGAAGACCATAGGGAAGAGTTGCTGTAGGCATCTTTGGGGTTTTTGTCTAGAAGGTCCTTCTGGCATGCCGGAAGCAAACCGACAAGGACAAAAAATAAGAGATATGTGTGTTTTTTCATGTTGATTACGCTTTGGATATTAAAAAGTTACGTTCAAACCTATGGTGTGGAGTTTCACCTGCGGATAGTAATATATGCCACTGCTATAGGATGCCTCCGGGTCGATCCAGTCGTAAAGTCCGCTGAAGGTCAGTATGTTCTGGCCGCTATAATAGATGCGTGCCCGGCTAACACCCAGTTTTTTTGCCAGGTTCGTAAAATTATATCCCACCTGGAGATTCTTTAACCGTATGTAGGATCCATCTTTCACCCAGAAGGAAGACGGGCTGTCTATGCCACTGTTCTGTGTCTGAGAATATAAAATTCGTGGAAGCGAAGCTCTGGGATTATCAGGCGTCCAGGAGTCTAATAACGCTGAAGTAGGTTTTCCTGCACCATCACTTACTCCGCCTAGTTTTCCTTCCAGATAAGTTTTTACGCTGGCAGCTCCCTGGAAGAAAAGGGTCAGGTCGAAATTTTTATACGATCCGCCCAAGGTTAGCCCAAAAGTGGTTTTCGGATAGAAGTTGCCCAGATACTGCTTATCATCGCTGTCGATCACATTGTTGCCATCCAGATCCTTGTATTTCAGGTCTCCGGGGGCGGTACGGTCGCTTTGTACAGCATGGTTTTTGACCTCTTCTTGTGACTGGAAAATCCCCTCGGCTATAAAGCCATAAAGCGAATTGATGGGGTAGCCTACATCCCGGAAGGTCGTATTTGCTAGCTGTCTGCCTGTCCCATGGAGATCGGTAACCTTGTTGTCAATAAAGGAAATATTAAACGATCCGTTGTATGAAAAATCGTCTTTCCGATCTTTATAGGAAAGCACAAATTCCCAGCCCTTGTTTTCTACAGCTCCTGCATTCTGGATGGGGGGGGTAAGCCCGTAGACGGCGCTCACCGGCACGTCAAGTAACATATCATTGGTTTTTCGGTTAAACCAATCGATGGTCAGGTCTAATTTGTTCTGTAGAAACGATGCATCGATCCCGGCTCCGTAGGTAGTGGTACTTTCCCATTGTATATCTTTGTTGGCTCCTTTGGTAGGTGCCACACCCGCTGCGATGGTAGAGGAGGTCCCCCCAAAAGTATAATTCTGCTCAGCACTGATTGTGGTAATATAAGGGTAGTAGCTCAGTACCTCCTGATTGCCCAGTTTACCCCAGGATCCGCGGACCTTGAGCGCTGGTATGATTTCTTTTAAAGGTTTAAAAAATTCTTCTTTACTCAGGTTCCAACCAGCGGAGAATGAAGGGAAGGCACCCCATCGATTGTCGGGAGCAAAGCGGGAAGTCGCATCGTAACGGAGGTTGGCCTCAAAGAGGTATTTTCCATCATAATCATAGTTCAACCGGCCGAAGTATGATCGTAGTCCCATTTCATAACCGTAGCCGGTAGCTACCTGCCCATCTGTTGATCCCAGGTTTATTTCACTCAGCTCATTATTGAGAAATCCCTGCCTATAAGCACTATTTTCAGTATATTGGGTAAGCTCCTGAAAATAACCGCCAAGTAGCTTGAAATTATGGTTGCCAAAGCTCCTGGTGTAGTCCAACAGCCCCTGTATGGTGGTTCGACGGAAGGTCGTATTTTTATCAGTGAGTTTGTTTGGTCCCTGATATCGGAGCTTGTCTCCTGCTGCATCGTAATACTGAATGTCAGCTATAAAGAACTTATTTTGTGCTATAGAAGATACAAAGCCCAGCGTAGGTTTAAAATGGAGTCCTTTTATGATTTCCCAATCGGCGCCGACATTTCCTACAAAATCATAATAATTTTCACGGTTGAAAGAGGGGGATTCGAGCCAGGCAAGCGGATTTCCATCCGCAATGCTTCCATAGTGGCCATTTTCATATTTATATGGAATCATTGGGACAATTCGGTTGATTTGACGTACCACCTGAGTGAATCCCGATACCCCTGGCATGCTTGATTGCGGTTCCTGTAGTGGCGAGTAAGTATAAGCAAAATTACTATGTACTTTCAACTGGTCGTTGACTTTCGATTCTAGATTAAAACGTGAAGTATAGCGCCTTGCATTTGTTTTTTTTATAAGACCATTTTGATCAAAATAGCCCAGCGAAAGCATATATCGAGATTTGTCGTTTCCACCGTTTATGCCCAGGTAATGATTTTGTTGTACCCCATTTCCCTTATACGCAAGATCCAGCCAGTCCGTATTGGGATAATTATAGGGGTCAGATCCATTTTTGAATTTTTCAATTTCTTCTTCCGTATAACGAGGTTGTTTTCCTTCATTGCGGAGCGCTTGATTGTAGAGTCCTGCGGCTTGCCAAGATGGCAGGTAGTCAAAAATGCCAGTTGCACTTTGTTTGCCGACATAGGTGTTATATGTAAGGATAGTTTTTCCCTCTTTACCTTTTTTCGTCGTGATTAAGATTACTCCGTTGGCTGCACGGGAACCATAGATAGCAGCAGAGGCTGCATCTTTCAATACAGATATACTTTCGATATCATCAGGGTTAACATTGTTCATGGTAGAGATCATTCCATCGACTACGACCATTGCGCCAGCATTGTTCAGTGTTCCAATACCACGCACTCGAATTGTGGCTGCATCACGTCCCGGTTGACCAGAATTTGCGGCGGTAACAGTGACTCCAGCCATTGTTCCTTGCAGTGCATTGCCCACGCTTGTAACAGGGCGGTCGGTCAGCTGTGAAGCACGAACAGTCGAGACTGCCCCAGTTAGATTTTCTTTGCGCTGCTGGCCAAATCCGACGATAACCACTTCCTGAAGATTCGCCTCGTCCGATTGCATGGTGACATTGATCGCATGTTTTCCACTGGTTGCTATCTCCTGAGGTTTATAGCCTATATAACGAAAGACAAGAATACCATCGTTGGGTATTTTCAGTTGAAATTTTCCATTTGCATCGGTCGTTGTTCCAATTCCAGTATTCCCTTTTAACACGATACTGACCCCAGCCAATACTTTTGAAGAATCACGGACAGTTCCTGAGATTATAAGTTCCTGTATTTTATAGGCTGGAACAATACTTTCTTTCATTTGGACGATGATGGTTTTATTCTTTATTGTATAAGTAATGGGCTGATCAGCAAAACACAGGTCAAGAGCTTTTATCAGTGTTACATTACTTACAGTTAGGTCTACTGGTTTACTTTTCTCCAATACATCGTTTTTGTAGACAAAATCATAGCCAGTCTGCTGTTTGATAGTGCTGAATATAGTCAGTAGTGTGGCATTTTTCTTATTAAGGGTTACTTGTTGACCATTTACGGCCAATGAAGACTGTAAGAAGGCAATTGTTAACAGGATACTGGTTAGGCATAACTTTATAAAGCCTTTTTTTAAGATAGACCCATATGTCTCGCTTATTAGCTCATAAAAGTCTTCGACATTGGGATGGGGAGAACAGTCTCCCTTGGAATTTTTTAACATCTTTTTATATTTAGGGTTAAATCAATTGAAATTAATTTGGCTACATCCAGTTTGTATAAAGCAATAGGGCAATTCCAATTTACAATGTGGATGATTCATAGGTTGTTTTTTGTCTAGCGTGTAACCATAATCCTCCTTCCTTTTAGGTTGAAGTGAATTCCGGTTAACTTGAGTACTTCCAATACCTCCTTGATATCTTTTGAGCGGGAGATCGACCCTCCAAACTTTATTTTGCCAATATTGTCTTCGTAGCTAACCTCCACATCATACCAGCGTGATATCTGCCGCATAATTTCTTCCAAAGGCGTTTCATCAAATGTGAAATCACCCTGTTTCCAGGCAATAGCTTGCGAGACATCGATCTGTTGAATACTTAAATTTTTACCATTGAGTACGCTCTGTTGTCCCGGCTTTAATATTTTTGGAGAAGCCTGTTCGCTCGAAGATACTTGTACACTACCCTCTATCAGTGTTGTTTTTACGTTTTTTTCATCTGGGTATGCTTTAATATTAAAGGTTGTTCCTAGTACGACCAATTGCTGTCTGTCCGTTTCAACGATAAAGGGAACTCTTTCTGTTTTTGTACCTTTAATTACTTTTTTAGCCACTTCAAAGTATGCTTCTCCCTCAAGTTTGACCCATCTTTCGCTACCAGAAAAGTTTGTCGGAAAGGTTAGCGAAGAAGATGCGTTGAGCGATATCTTAGTTCCGTCAGAAAGCAACAGACGAAATTGTCCGCCCCTGGGAACGGTGATCGTATTGGTTCCCAGCCCTTGCTTTGGCCCTTTCAAGTTGCTATAGTCCAATACTCCCATTTCTGATATTTGAACTGCCCCCGCGGTCGCATGCGCTATATTTTCTGAGGTGGTGCTATCAAGATATATGGTCCGACCATCGGCAAGCCGAAGTTTAGCCTTGTCTGATCCCGGTCTAATAACCAAATTCTGCGGTTCTTTTTCGTTTGTTCTGGTTTGATAGAATACCAATGAGCAGACCCCCAAAATAACAACAGCCACAGCGACCGTAGCCATCAATGGTCTGAGAAGAAACAGAAATGGTTTATGTGTTTTTTGATCTTCGGCAGTTCTTGTATCGATCTTTTTCCATAACATATACGCTCGTATTTTTTTATTACCATGTAGGGATTCATCCCAATCTTCTGTCTGGGGTTCGATATGCTCGTAAAATGAAAAGAGTTGTTCATCTTCTTGCTTGCTCGTTTTGTTTTTAAGGTATTTTTTAATGATGCTCTGTATGGTCTTGCTCTTTTTCATATCTGTATTATATTGTATGTGCAAAAAAAAAGCACCAACCCCTAAGAGCTGATGCTTTTTTTGTTTGTAGTGAATTATCTGAAAAAACCGAGCGTTGCCAACAATAGCATTGGCAATGTCCAGGGAGATAGGTATTTTCTCATTTTTTTGATGGCGATCGTTATTTGGTTTTCAACGGTTTTTATAGAAATGTTGAGCCGCAGTGCTATTTCTTTGTTACTCAGATGTTCCTGTCGGCTTAAGTGAAATATTTCACCACATTTTTCAGGTAGTCTCTCGATGCCACTTTTTAGCGCCTCTTCGATTTCTTTATTATCTCTTTGTGAATTGAAAAAATCGGCCGGTAGGGTACTTAGTTCCATGACAAAACTGTTTCTGCACTTTTTATCGTTAATGCAGCGGAAAACCTGAAAACGTACAGCTGTAAATAAATATGCTTCTAAATTTTGGATCGCTAGGGACGACCGTCGCATCCAAAGTTGGCAGAATATCTCCTGGACGATATCTTCACACACTTGTTTGTCCCGAATTATATTGTACGCAGCGAGATACAATCTATCCCAAAAGCGGTTGTACAGCTTTTCAAAAGCTATCTTTGACCCGCCACAAAGCGCTCCGATAAGTATGGTGTTTTCATGTTGTTGAATATCCTTCTTTTCTAAATCTGATAAATAAACATTATGAATAATTTCCATAGCATTTGAATGATTATTAGTTTTTCTGTACAGTTATTAAGGCGCTGGTTGATAACTGGAAGGCGATCTGAGGTGAGCATTTTGCTGATTGGCCAATTTAACTGGCTGTCGCGCTCATATGTTGTGCCCAGATCAGATAGGTTTTTGTATTAGCAGAGCCAATTAGTGGGATTAGCAGTCTTAATTGATTTTATAATATTGTCAAACACTGGTTTGTATTGATAAGTGAAAATCTTTAGGAAGACGTCACTAAGGGCATTTAAAAGTCAATAGATAATAAAAAGCAACCTATTAAATAGGTCGCTTTTTACCGTTATCTGTAAGGAACGCCTCCCCGCTAGATAACTTTATTAACCATTAAAAAGAACGCGCAAATTAATTTCTTACACAACGGACGTTTTTCAGCTGAGTTTCTACTAAATCCACGCCAATTACTGACACATTGAGTAAGCTAGCTGTAAGGTCGTCATTGTGAATATTGAAAGCACCTCTATCGGCATGATAATACCATGCACCGAAGCCAAATAAGCCGCCAAGGTTTACTCCCGATGTACCTGTCCATAATTCGGCACGGTTACCATAATTGGCCAGGTTGATCTGTAATATACCATTGACAAAAGCGAATGAGTCACTGCCACCGTTAAAGTTAAAATGAAGCTTGTTGCTTGGATAAGGAGCGGCCGTACCACTTGCATCATACTCAAAATAACCACGGTTATTGACTGACCCGTAAGTCGTTTGCTTACCGCCAATTCCTAATAGTCCAGTGAGCTTTCTGAAATCGCTTTCACTCGCCTGGCGCCATACGCCAGTAGGATACACCTGAGCACAAGGATCACTATTTACGCCAAATTGATCCGGAACAAGGCCTTTAAAAGAGAAGTATGTATTTCTGGCATTGGAGTGCGCATACGTATGGTGAAAACGATAAGGGTTGTGTCCGGCTTGGTAATAAATGTTTTGTCTCGCCCATCTGGTCCCTTCCACTGTCAATGGAGATTCTATCAAGTTGACCAGCAAACGGTGACTGTTTCCTAATACTGGAGTGATGTTGAATGAAAAGTTGACAGGAGTCGCTGAAAATTGACGGGTGGAGTTGTCATCAATCTTTAAAGCTAGATTGGAGACATTCACTTTGATCCCGCCTGTTACTGCCGCTGGATCCGCTGTGTACGTATAGGCGATTTTAGCATCTTGATAGAGAGCATTAATGTCCTTAAAGTCGACAAATGGGATTTCGTGGTCGGCGGCGACAAGATCACTTAAGGTGCCGCTGGCGATATCAATCGATGCTGTTTTGATTCCGGCTACTGCGACCTTTGCTCCGGTCATATTTGCAAACATCCCTTGTGTATTTAATTCTATACCAAGTCGTGCAAATTTGTGGTTAAACATGATATTGATTGGCACATTTACACTTGTACCACCAGTTGGAACCGATACCTCACCCGATGTATATAAGATATCTTTTCCGCCGGGAAGGCTGATTTTAGTATTGGTAGGAGTAATCTCAGGGACATCATCGGTTGTATTGTACGAAAGTGCCACCCATTTATACGTTGTTCCTTGCGTCACATCAATAGTTCCCTGAGTTCCGGCAATAAACTGCTCCGAAGAAATCAATTGAGTTCCATCTTGTGAAAACAAGTATAGACGGTATTTTACCCCATTTTCTATAGCAGCAGCTCTTGTTGAGCTACCGCTAGTTGAAGCTGCTTTAGTTAAAGATTGTGCTGCCTTAAATGGTATGTTATTATCTGTCTGTAGGACAGCATCAAATTCTGGAAATTCCAATACTTTGGTATTCCCTGAGTTTGACGCAGCCACTTTTGCTTGCGAACCCTTTGTCGATATAGATTGACTCTCATCAATACCCGACACGTTCAACATTAATTTTGTCCCCTCGACTTTAGCTGTTTCTTCGACTTGTTCCTTGTCTTTCGAACAACTTGAAAAGGTACCACTTCCTACTAGCAAGAATGCAATGGAAGCAATGGTCCAATTTAATTGCTTTTTATATAATACTCTCATAAAAATCTTAATTTTGTAGTTTTTTAATAGCTTAATTTTATAAATCTCCATTACCACTACCATCCGAACCATCGCCCCAATCGCCTACACCAGGGTTAGGGGTACCTGTTCCTCCAGAACCAGCAGCAATCCCTTGCTCCAGTTCGATTGTAAGCACGCTGATAGTAGGTGCTTCATAAGTTCTCTTTTCTGTTTTCATTTTGAATTATTTAAGTTTTAAATCATTGTTAATGATTAGTCGTTGGATTCAAATACATGGCCGAGCTTTTCCGGGAGCAGGGCAAGTCCTTGGAAATCCGATACAAACATGAATATTTTATGAGATAGAAATGAAAAATCAGCCCCCCCAAGGACTACTCTTGTTTTGATAAGTTTCTGTTTTTGAGCGCTTTAATTTTAATTCAAGGTGTTGGGTCGCGCTTGGGGAGCCTGCTGTTTATTATTTATTATCGAAAATATTTTAATATTTTATGATGATAAATAATTCTGAACAGATCTGGAGTTGATTTTTTAGGGGGATTTCTTAACCTTCCGTTGGAGGATTGTCGTCTACACGGTTGCGGAGCCAAAGGATAAGGTCTTCCTCTGGCGCAAGTCCCAGCTTTTTTCGCAGGTTATAACGATTATTTTCAATTGTTTTGGTTGCTTTGAAAGTATAATCTGCAATTTCTTTTGTTGAAAACCCCAGATAGATATAAGCACATAGGATTAATTCAGAGGATTTGAAATTTGCATCGATGCACAGCATTCTTTTTAAGAATTTCGGATGGACCTCTTGAAAGCGTGCCCAAAATGTGGGTGAATTTTTCTTTGCTAATTCAATAATCTCCGAAAATGATTCATTCACCTTAAGTTCCAGGGTCTCTATAAGCTGTTTCTTTTGTGCTATCTCGATTTTCTGTGCGGATAAGAGCTTTTTCTTTTTTTGCTTGTACTCCCTATATTTCCATAGAAAAAGCATTAAAGTGACCAACAGAGCTATACAGAGAACTATCTTTAATTGATTATCTCTATTTTTTATTGTTCTTTCTTCTTTTTCGATATTGTCTAATATAGCCTGCACCCTTTTTCTATTGTTATTCTCGTCAATCAATCTTTCAGAAGCAGATAACCTAAGGTATTTTTCTCCCTCTTCGTACCGATTGATTTTATTGTAACTCTTCGATATTTTTAGGTACAAGTCTGCAGAGGTAGACTTGTTCCATATCCTTTTCTGCTTGTCAGCGATAGCGAGTAAATAAAATTCAATGGCTTTTTCTGTTTTCCCCATCTGCATATAGTAATCTGCATATAATTCAAGAAAGAGGGCGAGCGGCCTATCGTCTACTATTGCCTGTTGATGGGCCAGCTGAATAAAAGGAAGAGCTTCCTTGGGTTTTAACTGTTCAATGTAGGTCATCGCCTTGTAATAGAATAGATTTGCTTTTACTTTGTAGATCTTTTTAAGGCTATGATAAACCGTGTCTGGAATCGTTTTTGCATGTTTCAGTGCTCTATCAAGGTACTGGTGGGCAGGGAGATAGTCGTTGATTATTGTGTACGAAAGCCCTAGAGAAGCAAGACTGAGCGCTGCGATCATTACGGATTCCGGATCTTTTCTTGACATTGTTAGATCTATCACTTCCTGATGCTGTTTCGCCTGCTGTTTATAGAGATGAAGTCGTGAGTAATGATAGCCTTTTAGGGACAGGAAGCGGGCTTTTAATAGATTATTACCCCTTGTAGCATCTTCTTTTAGCCCTTTTTCAATGAATGGAAATGATTTTTCATATTCTTCCAATATGTTTAGGCTATGGGCGATATAATAATAAGTTTCAGCCTTCCTTTTTGAATCATTTGTCTTTTCAGCAATTAAACTGGCAGTTTTGGCATATTCCAAGGATTTGAGACCATCGCTGTCCAGCAAGTTGTCTGCCTGCTGTAACAGGTCATCAATTTTGGAGTTTTCTTCTTGACCGCGACTACAAGAAACGATAAGTAGTGCACAAATAAATAATGATAAAAATTGAAGATCGTTACTTAAAAATCTGTTTAACATAGTTATAGATAGATATTCTTAAATATTAGTATTTATTTCAAAGATATTTTCAGCTATTTGATAGCCTTTTTATCGCCTATATACATTCGAATAAAGAATAAAGTGCAATGCCGTTCAATATCTATAAAGATATAAAAGACAAGAGCCGAATGGTTGACCTTGTACTTTATGGGCAATACTTTAGCTATTTTATTGTATTAAAATATCAATAGTAGTTATGTTTTTTGTAAATTGGTGCCATAATAAGGGGCCTTGAGCCTGGTTTTCCTTTAGATCATTATACAGTCCTTTTTCCAAAAATCAGATGAAAGAAAGTCAACATGAACTAGTCAAAAGGGGTACAGAAATTACAGAGCGGTATTTTGAGTTTTTGAACCAACATATTGATGATGTTGTGTCGGGTAGAGTCATAGAGTTTATGGAAATTAACGAGATCGCATCCGCACTTTTCCTTTCCCATACCCATTTAACCGATACACTACAAAAAGAAACAGGAAACCATCCTTGTCATTTTTATGATCTAAAAATTATAGAAACGGCAAAGGAATTACTTTCATCTTCCACCAGACCCATAGCTGAGATTGCACGCTTGCTGACTTACGACCCCTCCAATTTCTCCAAGTTCTTTAAAAAGTTTGTCGGGAAAACGCCCGGACAATATCGTACAGATCTAAAAAACGAAAAAATTTAAAACCTCAGTATAAAACAAATGACTTCTTGTTATTACAGCTCTCCCCTCCAGCGATAAACTAAATAGCTGAATACTGCTAGTTCACATTTTTGGATTTGTTTCTTACGTGCTTTCGTAACCAGGCTATAATAGTTCGTCTGTCGGGAATGTTATATTTTTCCATGGCTTCTTCGAGGAATAGTTCTCCCTTTACGATAGAAAGAACGATCAGTTCCTTATTCTCTTTAGAATAGCGGTTAGCAGGATTCTTTTTCATAATTTTTATAACAATACTGATTAAAATAGTTAAGCTGCCTTATTAAATAACATGACAGTTGGCTCTGTGAAAATTCTGAGAAGTATCACAAAAGTACTACAAAATTGAAAAGTTTTTTTTGGGGGGTGAAAAAACTCACCCCCCAAGAACTACCCTAGGAAGTTTAATCTTCTAGTATTTAGTTATTTTAGGCTATTAATATGGAAATAGTCGAATTTTTGGCTACATCATATTTAACAGAACTTGAACCCTCTACTCAAAGCGATATATATGAAATTACAACGCACATTGGTGAACAGTGATTCTGAAATAGGCTCATGAACAGCAATTTGCCTTATAAACAGGATTGACAAATAAATTTATTTGTCCGGATATTAAATAAAACGGGTTACGAATGCTACTATAAATTGGAACTGTGCTGTAGGATTGTTTTAGTGCAAACACCCCAGCATTTAGTTGATTATCTAAATGTTGGGATTTAACATTGGTAAACGTATCTTTGTTTAAGTGTTAATCCTATTCCTTTTTTTGATGACTTTGATTGATGTTATTAATTTGTGTGAAAATGAATGAAGATACCATTACAATAATCGGTTGGCTGGGGTTTATTTTCTGCTCCCTGGCATTTTTGCTGCTCAATTTGAAAGCGCTGAAGTTCGATAGTTTACCCTACCAGATATTAAATGTGTTAGGTGGGACCGGATTGGTCATCAGTGCATTTTATTTTGCTGATACTCCCAATCTAGCCGCCAATTTGGTGTGGGTACTGATCGCTCTGTTCGGCGTGATCCGGTATTCCAGACAACTATCCAAAAGAAATTCAAGTCATACTACGAAGACCTAACAGGTGAAATGCTTGCGTTTTGTAGCTCGTGATCTTTTTATTGAATGCTTTGTTGTCTGTCGACATACTCAGATAAAAATAGGCTCCATCGATCAAAGCGAAGATAAGATCTGCCGCCCTTTGCGGATCATCCACCTCAACAAGATTCAAAACTTTGCATCGCTCTATGAGTTCAGCGAGTGATAACCTTAGTTTATCGGTCAGGTTGCTGTACATAACTTTCACTTTTTTGTCACGGAAAGCCAGTGCATAACAGCTATAAAATAGTCCGTCATCAAAAAGATTATTCCATTTTCTTGAAAATAAGTCCTCTAAAACCGCTGTCAGCGCTTTCTGCGGAGGGACGTTAATGTCATTGCCTACCTTGTAAATTAACAGGTATTTGTCAAGGAGATAATCTATAAGTGCATAAGTTAACTCTTCCTTGGTCTGAAAATAGTGGATTATCAAACTTGGATTGATATCCATGACCTTGGCAATCTTTGCAATGGATGTATTTTCCAGGCCTTCTTTCTTTGCCACTTTATAAAAGATCTTTATAATTTCTAACTGACGGGTTTCTTTAAGGCTTTTTCTTCCCATAATAATGTTTAATATGAAACGAAAATATAAAAAATCATATTAGAAATCTTTTTTTTTATTGAATGTATATATATTCAATAAATCAATCCAACTCCGATATACATTTTCGTATAAGAAACTTGGTGAACTTTATTTGATTTTTTCTCTTTAGGATAGGGTTTTACCTAGCTTATTCAAGTTATTGATTTCTTGTTTTGTGATTTGCCTGTCTGCAAATATGGCTCATAATCTGACTTTTCGAATTGTAAATTCTTAACCGTGCACTGCGTTTAATGAATTCATAACACTCCATTTAAATTAAGTTCATGAGGGGATCCTAATATTGTAAATTGAATAAACGTTCAAACAATATATTCTGAAAAATCCAAAATGAAATTATGAAAAGAATACAACAAAGTAAAATTCGATGCTGGCTTATCAGAGTTTGCATGGGTATGGCATTCACCTTGATACAGGTAGTGTGTCTCAACGCCATGGCGCAAAATCGCTTAGTGGGGAAGGTAACAGACCCGTCAGGTCAGGTATTAGCTGGAGCAACAGTCGCTGTGCAAGGGGGATCGTCAGCGGCGGCGACGGACGCTGACGGGCGGTATACACTGGAAGGTCTGAACGCCGGTATGACATTGGTGTTTAGTATGGTAGGCTATAAGGAGAAAGAGGTAGGGTACACCGGTCAACGGCAATTGGATATAGTTTTGGAATTCGACTCAGGGAACCTGGAAGAAGTCGTTGTTGTTGGTTATGGCACTCAAAAGAAAGTGAATCTGTCGGGGGCCGTAGACCAGGTCAGTTCCAAAGTATTGTCGGGGAGGCCGATTTCCAATGTTGCACAAGGCCTGCAGGGATTGGTCCCAAATCTGAATATAAGATTCAATTCGGGTGCACCGGGTGCTGCGGCAGATATTAATATCCGGGGTATTACTTCCATCAACGGCGGAGCTCCATTGATTTTGATCGACGGAGTACAAACCAGCTCAGCAGAGCTGAACCTGATCGCACCCCAGGATATAGAGAATATTTCCGTTATCAAAGATGCTTCTGCAGCAGCTATATATGGTGCCAGGGCAGCATTTGGTGTTATTCTGATAACTACTAAGAACGGTTCGGTTTCGGGGGCCTCAGTTAGTTATTCAAATAATTTTACCTGGAATACGCCGACCGTAATGGCCGATAAGATAACAGATCCGTATATTTTTTCAAGGTTGTTGCAGACCTCCACTGACAACACACCATGGAAAAACGTGAAATACAGTGACCAGTTCTACCAGTATGCAAGGGAACGTTCCGATGATCCCTCAATTGCTGGTGTAAGGATCAATCCTACAGCTCCCGGAGAATGGGAATATATGGGTAACAGGGACTGGACCCGTTATTTTCTTGACGACTTCAATTTTACGACAAACCATGATCTTGCGATCAGTGGGGTTAGTGAAAACAATAAGGCTCGCTATTACCTATCTGGCGGTTACAACCGTCAGAACAGCCCGCTGACATTAGCCGAGGATTTCTATGACAGGTACAGCCTACGGTCAAAGATAGATTACGACCTGACCAATTGGTTGAAGGTTGGGAACAATACATCGATGTCAAATGCACAGCGCAAATATCCAACACGACTGAACGTTTTTGATATCTATAACTATTTTCCTACGGACTACAATATCAACCCGGATGGCACCTGGGCAAATACAAGCGTGGGCAAAGCAGCAGCCGGCATCGTGGATGGTGGTAAAACGACCAACAAACAGGAGATTTTCCAGACCCAGTTCACTGCGGAGCTTTCTTTCTGGCAAAAGCTTCTCCGGATTAACGCGGACTATACATATCGACGTACGAGTGAGAATTACAATTCATACCGGACAAAGTACCTTATCGGATATGGTCCGAATGACATTCGCGAAGAGGGCGACAACGCTGCAACACGTGGCAGTGTATTCGACCATTACAAGGTTTTCAATATCTACGGTACATTAAATAAAGATATTGGGAAACATTCTTTATCCGCCATCGTCGGTTTTAACCAGGAAAGCTTCCGTAAGGAAGACTTTGAAGTCAGCAGGACCGGACTCATATCCAGTTCGTTCCCAACCATAAAATTAGCTACCGGTAATGCCACAGGCGATGAGAACATCGAGACATATGCCCTCCGCGGAGCATTCTATCGTCTCAATTATATTTACGATAACCGATACATCATGGAATTCAATGGCCGATACGACGGTTCCTCCCGGTTCCCAAAAGATAAACGCTTCGGCTTTTTTCCTTCCGGGTCGGTAGCGTGGCGGATGGATCAGGAACGTTTCATGGAGCCGATCAGAAGTACTGTGAGCAACTTGAAGTTACGAGCTTCTTACGGCTCATTGGGAAATCAGAATGTATCCAATTACGGCTACATTCCGTTTATGACGACGTCCTTGTCAGATTATCTAATCGGTGGAGCACGACCTTCCCATATCTCACCACCGTCATTGGTCTCTACAAACTATTCATGGGAAGTGGTGAACACGCTGAATTTTGGCGTAGACATCGGATTCCTTCAGGATAAATTTACGGCCGTGTTTGATATCTACACAAGAAATACAAAAGATATGTTGACCCTTGGTAAACAACTCCCGGCAATAATCGGAGCTAAGGAACCCAATGAGAATGCTGCGGATCTGAAAACAAAAGGATGGGAACTTTCCCTCGGCTACCGTGACAAATATATTGTGGGAGGTAGTCCGTTCAACTTGGAAACACGCTTTATCCTTTCTGATTCGCGCAGCGAGATCACAAGGTTTGACAACCCAAATAACAGCATCCTTCAATATTACAAGGGAATGCAGTTAGGCGAGATATGGGGCTTGCAGAGTGATGGGCTGTTTAAATCCACAGAGGAGATCGCTCAATTGGATCAGAAATCCATTATTCCCTGGGGTGCTTTGGAAATAGTTCCAGGCTGGCCAAAATACAGAGATCTGGACGGTAACCACACTATTGAGAAAGGCTATACCTTGGGTGACACAAAAGATCTTTCCATCATCGGAAACTCATCCCCCCGCTACCAGTTCGGGCTGGATGTCAACATGGGGTGGAAAAATATTGATTTCAGAATGTTTTGGCAGGGTATTGCTAAGCGCGATTATTATCCCGTTGATTACCTGTATTGGGGGAATTTCCAACAGCCCTATGGTAATATGTATGCACATTTGCTCGATTTCTACAGAGGAAGAGATGAAACCCCAGAAGAGCGGGCACGCCATTCGCAAGCCTATCTGGATGCGGGGCTGGCAGACAAAAATCTGGACGCACGTTTTCCCCACCTGCAGGGATGGCTCGCAGATGCCAACTTAGGTACCAGGATAGATAACGCCATGGGAACTGCAATTCCGCAGACAGCACATCTGCTAAATGCATCCTACCTGCGTCTTAAAAACTTGACTGTGGGCTATACCTTTCCCAGCGATTGGACAAAAAAAGCCGGAATAGCAAAACTGAGAGTATTTGCAACAGGGGAGAACGTACTTGAGTTCTCTGAATTGAAAAAGTTTTTCGATCCCGAAACAACAAATGCCAATATCAATGCTGATCCAACCAAGGCGGTAGGACGTACGGGTAATGGGATGACATATCCGTTCCAACGGAGCTATTCTTTCGGTATAAACCTAATATTTTAATTTCATCAATTGCAAGATCATGAAAAGAAAAAGATTTGCCAACTATTTTATCATAATGGCCATAATAGTACTTTCCTCGGCATGTAACGATGCTTTTTTGGAAAAGTTTCCTGAGACCGACATTGGCGCTGGAAGTTTTTTTAACAATGAAGGTGATTTGAACATGGCCATCTATAAGTTGTATGACTTCCCTTCAACAGGCATTTATACCGCAGATGCAGCAACTGACAATGCTTGGACTACAGGAAATACCGAATTAAAAACGATGATGATTTCCAGTCCGACTTCCGCAACGCTGACAAGTGGCTGGACCTGGGAACAGGTCCGGAACTGCAACTTCTTTCTGCAGCACTTCCGTCAGGCCAAGCTTTCAGAAGACCGACTGAAACATTTCGAAGGCCTGGGACGGTTTTTTAGGGCAAGGGCTTATGTGGTCAAAGTGAAACGCTACTCAGATGTACCATGGGTAGACCGGGTGGTGACACCAGAGGATAAAGATATTCTTTTTGCGCGTCGTGATACACGTGATATGGTGGTGGGCAAGATACTCGAAGATTATGAATTTGCCATCAACAATATCGACGAATCAGCTGCTGAAGGATCGGTGACCCGTTGGCTCGCAAAGGCTGATTTCGCCCGTTTCCTACTCTACGAAGGAACGTTCCGCAAATACCATCCTGAACTTAACCTCGCTGGTAGTGCGAAGGACCTACTCGCAAGAGCGGCTAAGCTAGCCCTGGATATCATAGAAAAGGGACCTTTCACCATACATAATACCGGCAAGCCCATGGAAGACTATGGTAGTCTTTTCGCTAATCCGAACCTCGGGGTGAACAAAGAGGTTATCTTTGCAAGATATTACCAAGCAAACCTTTTGAACGGCGATTCGGGAGAAGGTGTCTTTGGTAATTATGAGTATAATCCGGTAAAGGATATGTTGCAGAGTTATCTCATGAAAGATGGGACGTATTATAGTAATCAACAGAATTACCAGACATTCGAATTTTTAAAAGAGTTTGAGAATAGGGATCCAAGACTTTATCAGACTTATGCCTATCCGGGGTGGGTGTTGGTACGTAGCGGTACGTATTCCCGGGGAGCAGGTATCTATGTACAGCAGTTGGCCAATAACTTTTCTGGTTACCACCAGATCAAAGGATTTTATAACAGTACCAACCAGGATGAAAGAAATAACATGGATGTCCCACTCTACCGTCTGGCAGAGATTTTGCTGATTTATGCCGAAGCACGGGCAGAATTTGGACAATTGACACAATCTGACCTTGATATTTCGATCAATAAACTACGCAAGCGAGCCGGTTTACCCGATCTAACCCTGAACCCGCCAGTTGACCGGATACAGGCAGCCAAGTTTCCGAACATTACATCACCGCAACGTGCGGAAATCCTTGAAATACGTCGTGAGCGAAGAGTGGAACTAGCATTCGAGGGATTCCGGCATGATGACCTCATGCGCTGGGAGGTTGGTAAATTGGTAGAAAAAGAGCCGCAGGGAATCTATTTTTCGAGATTGGGCAAACATGATCTCAATGGTGACGGTGTTCCGGACATCATACTGCTGCCGGCATCTGAATCCATTCCCTCAAAACAAGAAAAAAACAGCCTTGGGATCCCGTTCATCTATTACCGTGTGGGAACCTTTGGCCAAGATGTGTCGTTATTTCTCAGTAGCGCAACCTCAGGGAATATTCAGGTTGTGCAGGATGCCGGGACATTTACAGTGCCGAAATACTACTACCGGCCAATCCCTCGGACACAGACGGGCGATGACCTGAATCCGAATCTTAAACAGATATTTGGCTGGGAATAATATAGAGGAAACAAATATTTTAACGCTATGAAATACATAAAATTTTTAATTATTTTGATTGCCTGTCTCAGCGCTGGATTCCAACTGACAGCGCAGGAAAAATTCTCTTTTGCATTCCTTACGGATATGCATGTAAACGGTAATCCGAAGAGCCGAAGCCTGGAAGGACTGAAACAGGCGATAAGGTCTGCGGAAGCCTCAGGTGCAGAATTCATTATTTCCGGAGGGGATAACGTGGACGTCGATGGAATGAAGGCTGAACGTAGGACTGATGCAATCAAACTATACAAGGATTATAAGAGCACCCTAGATGCTTCTTCCTTGAAATGGTATCTTACGATCGGCAATCACGACAGGTTCTGGTATGAAGGGAAGCCCTCAACCAACTACGGGACGGGGTTGTTCAGTTCGTATTTCGGTGAAACTTATTACTCATTTCAGCACAAGGGCTGGTTGTTCATCGTTCTCAATTCTGTACAGGTATGCGACGGGAAATACTGCATAGATGAGAAACAGAAACAGTGGCTGGCTGGCTTGCTTGCAAACACAGCTGCAGATCAGCCTATCGTGATCTCTACGCACGTTCCTTTCCTATCCCTGTATTATCCCGTGCTGGAAGGACGTTATACGGACGCAGATACCTTCAGCAATCAGAAGGAAATTTTTGATATGTTTTCCAAACACAACCTCAAACTTGTGCTGCAAGGCCATCAGCACCTCTATGAAGAAATCAAAGTAAAAGGTGTGCAGTTTATTACTGCGGGGGCAGTCAGCGCAAATTGGTGGGGCGGTGAATTCCACGGAACACAGGAAGGGTATCTAAAAGTCGACATAGACGGCAAAGATTTCAAATGGACCTACAAAGACTATGGCTGGGAAGTAAAAAAATAATGATGATTCATTCAATGATAAAAAGTCTTTTCATGATCTTGCTGCTCCTGTCATTCTATGGGGCAGCAGGTCAACAATTGAAGGTAATGACCTTCAATATCTGGCACGGCGGAAGGGAAACGGGTGAAGAGGCCGGCCCCCTGCGGGTTGTGGATGTCATCCGGGATTCGGGCGCTGATATTGTGGCCATGCAGGAAACCTATGGGTCTGGCGAGCGGATTGCCAAAGAACTGGGCTATCATCTATACCTCCGTAGCACGAATCTATCTATCTTGAGCCGGTATCCCATCGTGGATACTTTAGACGCATATGAACCGTTTAACAGTGGTGCCGTGACCATCAATGTTCAAGGCCAGCCTGTTGTTGTCGCCTGCAACTGGCTCAACTTTCCCTTCGATTATTGGGAAATGCTGGAAAAAAAGCAGGTAATTGATTCTGCCAAATGGATCCACGCGTTCGAAGGTGAGAAAAATACGGATATCCTGCGCGGAATACTTCATAAACTAAGCTCGTCCATCTCAAATTCGGAGGATGTGCCCGTTATTGTATGTGGTGATTTCAATAGTGGTTCACATTTGGACTGGATACAGGAGACCCGGCATTTAAATAGCGGTTACGTAATACCTTTTCCGGCAACTTTGTTGATGGAAAAAAATGGTTTTGTTGATGCCTTCCGCCAGATTCATCCAGACCCAGTAACACATAGGGGGATAACTTGGACACCTGTTAATCCCGCAGCACATCAGGATCGCATTGACTATATTTTTTATAAAGGATGCTCTTTACGTCCTATTGACGCTGAGGTCATCAATACTCACTCAGAGGTGTATCCTTCGGATCACGGTGCAGTTACCGTAACTTTCAGGATGCAGACTAGTTCGGATGATACGAGACGACCGTAGCCTCAAGAGACCTTCCTGTGACACCTCCTTTTATCAAGAAATTGTGAGGTGCCACAGGATCGTAATCGATGTTGCATTTGGGCGTTAAAATTGAGAACGGGCAATATGACGTAGCTTTGGATTTACTGTCTAAGCTTTGCAATCATTTTAATGTGACTTTGGAACAGTCGAATCTTCTCAAGTGTTACTTCGTGTTAATGAATTTACTTAGAATTATCTCGAGGTTTCTTTAATTAGCTTCTCTTCTAATTCTTTTATATACTTAATTTGATATTCTATAATTAGATCGTTTTTTTCGATAAGTATTGCCGCATTATCAAGTTTTTGCTGTAACTCAAAAATTTCCTCTTTTCTGTATGACGCTAAAGGTTCTTTATCATAATAATATTGCATGAGATTATTATCTGTAAATTCAGAAAGTTTAAATAATTTGTTTATCAAAATGTCATCTTTTATAAGAAATTTTTCAAAAGCGGATTCGGATAGCCCGATAGATTCCCCGGCATTTTTATTTGAAATGCCCTTAAATCTTAATACTTTTTGAATACACTTTCCAATTGTCTCTTCCATAGCTACAAAAGAGCTGAGTAAATTGAAAAAAATCCCCCCCCCCAAGAACTACCCTAGGAAGGCTGATCTTCGAATATTTGGTTATTTTAGATTATTAATTAAGAAATAGCCGAATTTATAGCTACATCATATTTGACAGAATTTGAACCCTCTATGCAAAAGCGATGAATAAAGATAACGGCATTGAGCAACCTCTAAAAGATCAACAGTTATTATCTACCATCGCAATGATGAGATATATGAAAGAAGGCGAAAATAAAATTTATTAAGCCGCGGATCGTTTTGTGGATCCAGATGAAAATATTTTATTGAAAAGTCATTAAATATTGGTTAACATCTGTTGTTTAAGTGATTTAAATCTTTGTAATAGAGTTGATTATATTGTTATTGTTTTAACCTGGTTTATTTAGCTTTATGAAGCCCACATGATTTTTTAGTACACAGATGCATGTATGGCAGATGGCGGGTTATTTATGGTGTGCCAGACCCCTTGCATGAGACAGGTATTGAAGCGCGCAGGCTTGCGCATAGATCCCGAAGATGAAATTTTGCAGCCCCTAGCTGTATGTAATTAACAGAATTCAAAAATGTTGACGTTTAAAAAACCGGCACAAATTATATATAGATGAAATCCAGTTTCTTATTGAACCTTTTGCTACTAGTTTTGACAAGCACCTGCCTGGCGCAGACAGAGGAAAAATATGCCAACTATGTCCCGCCCTCACCCAATGTTGCCACCATACAACAGTATGGCGATTATCCGGTGAGCGGAGCTACGGGCTTACCTACGATCAATGTCCCTTTATTCACAGTCGATTTAAACAGGTATTCACTGCCCATTACGCTCAATTATCATGCGTCGGGCAGGAAAACTGCCCTTAATTTTTCAAGCCTCGGCCTTGGATGGAGCCTGGATGTGACCCCTGTGATATCACGGACTGTCCGGGGCCGCGTTGATATGCTCCCGTTCCAGAAAGCGCCATATGCCATCGCCGATATTTCGAGTCTGTCCAGCGACTATGATAAGGTACTGTCAATGACCAGTGAATACTTCTATGCAACCCCACAGACTCCGGATAGCCAATATGATATCTTTACCTACACATTAAATGGCAAGTCGGGCAAGTTTATTATCAAAGAGGGAGTGCCCGTGATGCTCACAGGTGAACCGATCAGGGTACGGCCCATTTCTGAGAGCTATTTTGAAATGACGGATGATGACGGGGTCGTCTATTTATTTGGCAGTCAGCAGGGCGATACCTATGGCGGGGTAGAATTTTACGACCACAAAGGGGGAAGTTACAATGATTCCTGGTTTATCAATACCATTACCACCCCATATAATGAACAGATAAAATTCAGATATGGCGGAGTATACAGTAGTTCTGTCTCTAATTCCAGGGTGTGGGGAAACATTAACGTTTTTGACCAGTATGAAGCGCATGATGCAATTTACAATATCCATGATATGACACTTACGGAACGGATCAGTTCATTTCAGGAATATGCTATGAGTTATGTCACGGAAATCGAATTTCCGTCCGGAAAGATCGCGTTTGCATATGACACGAACTACAGAACGACCAGCGCTAGCCTAACGGATCACAGCGGGAATACGGTCAAGAAATATGTATTCGGATACACCCAGATACCGGGTGAAAATTTACCGAATAATAATTCCATGCTTCTTTCAGCATTAAGCCTGACCGGTCCGCAGGGGACAATAAGGCAAAAATATTCATTTGATTATGACCTGTCTGCAGGCTTTCAGATCACCTGGGATTTTCCCAAGCAACGTGACTGGTGGGGATATTATAATGGAAATAGCGGTGCCAACGGAAGCAATATCCCGGAATTTCTGGTGCCAATGATTGCATCGGGCGGTGGAATGGAGACCATTGGGGATCCGGGGGCCCTTGCTGCATCCTTTGCCCATAAATCGTACGGTATGCTCCGCAAGATCACGTTTCCCACCGGAGGAACCACCCAATTTGTCTATGAGCCCAACAGATACCTGGACCTGCGCGGTATTTTACGAGAGGGGCCCGGTATACGGGTACAGCAGGTGCTTTCAGCAGATGGCAGCGGAAACCTCAAAAGAAAACTGTATAAGTATGGGGGAAATGAAAGCGGGGCCGGAGAGCTTCTGTACCAGCCGCGCAAATATGATTTTGCTACTGAGCTGACCACTGCTCCGGTGCCGGAACTTGGGGTAGATCGTCCGATCGGTAATGGCGGGGTCAGTGGTGCGATGCGGATACGGCGCTATCGATCTGTTCCGAACCCCGAGGTAGCCGAAGCCTACAGCTACCCGGTCTATTATTCACATGTAACCGAATATGATGCCACCGGTAGCGGCAATAGTATTCATGGTAAGACAGAATTTATATATAGTATCCCGAGGCTGGACCTGAATCAGCTGACAATGCCACCATGGGGTCAGCATGAGAGTTTATTTATCTACCAGCCGGTGTACCTGCCCCCTTACACCGGATCCAGGCTGATTACAAAAAGGACCTATAAATCCCAGGGCACGGCAATGGTACTTCAATCGGTGGATTCTACAGCTTATTCAACCTTTAAAGCGGTTTCAATACCTGAGATATTTCTGGCACAATCTGTTTTTGTACACCCGGATGAACCAAGTAAAAGGTACGAGCGCATACTTGCCCAATCACCCAATTACGTGCCTGTTTACGTTTATCGGGATGTATTGCTTAAGGGAGGGGCGAGCCTGAAGACTGCTGAGCGCCACACAGTTTACGAGAACGGACAGGTGCTCTCAACGACAACAGACTACACTTATAACAACCTGGATCATCTGTATCCTTCGGTGATCCGTACGGCGGGCAGCGATGGAAAAATAAAAGAAACACGGGCCAGCTATCCGCTGGATTTTCATGGGATATCGGCGACCGACCCGGTATCTTCCGGTGTTAAGAACCTGCAGCAGAAGCATGTTTATACGCCGGTTATCGAAACCAGCAGCTTCAGCAGCAACAGTGACGGCGGTAACAGGCAGATGGTCAGATCTGAGTTTAATGCGTATAAAGCTGATGTGCCCTTGCCGTATAAAATTTATAGGGTTGAAAACGCTACCCCCCTGAGCAATTTCACTACGTCCCTTGTCACCAACGGGGCCGTGAAAATTGACCCAGGCTACAAAGTGGCGATGCAGTTTAACAAATATAATAGCCAGGGGCGCATACTTGAACAGGAAGCCCCTGGAAGCGTGAAAGAATCTTATCTGTGGGGATATAAAAACACCTATCCCGTGGCAAAGATTATCGGGGCGGACCATGCAGGCGCCAGCCAGCTGGTGAACCAGGCCACATTGGACAATCCACCTACAGATAATGCGGTGCGGACAGAGATCGCAAAGGTCAGATCCGGGCTGTCAGGTACGCTGGTAAATGGCTTCACATACGCTCCTCTGGTGGGAATGACAAGTCAGACGGATGAACGGGGGCAGCCGACCTATTATGGCTATGATGATATCGGACGTTTGTCTGTCATTAAAGATCAGGACAGCCAGATCCTCAGGAGTTTTGCTTATAACATGAAGAATGCTGCTTTTGCCGGTACAGACCTTGTTGTCTATAAGAGTGCTGCCTTGTCGCTGCCGTATACCAAAAGTGACTGTCCTTCCGGTAAAGAGGGCACCACTGTCCGGTATGAGATCCCTGCGGGCATGTTTGTGTCAACAGTGAGTGCGGCCGATGCGCAGCAGCAGGCTGAGGCAGCAGCGGCATTGTATGGTCCGCTATATGCAAACCTGATGGGCGAATGTAAAGATCCCGGATGCAGGGTTAACCTGAACTTCAGCATCATGAGTCCGTCTCCAGCGCCAGCGATAACCGTAAAATTCATGCAGGGGTCTACCACCGTCGCAACTGCCAGTTTCCCGACATCGCCAAGCGGGCCGCGGATTGTAAATCTCCCGGTAGGAACCTACTACCTGACTGTAACAATACCCCCGGCTTATCAGGATAAAAACCTTAGCCTGACTGTAGCAGAAACCGGACAATCCTGGTATAGCGGCGGGACGCTGGGGATCAATTCGGATATGATAAACCTCAGTACGCAGGGAGGAATTTATAATATTACCATAGCGAATTAGGGAACCTTTTTTTAATATAAAAACCAAAAAAGAAAAGTATGCGCCAATTATATTCATTGCTTCTCAGCCTTTGCACTGTTGCAGTAAGCCGGTCATATGGACAGGATATGGTGCTGGATGTCTATAACGGTCAGGATGAAATTTCAGCGACCGGCAGTATCACGCTGAAACCGGGGTTTCAGGTCGCATCGGGCCAAAATTTACGGATCTTCATCAGTAGTATTGTCCATCAGCCGCTAAATTCTGCGCCGAGTGCAAATCAGAATTATATCATTACGAATAGCTATAGAAAGCCCTATACGACGGTTCCTACCGCTCCGACTACTGCGGATCTCATTCAGCAGATCGAATATTTTGACGGCTTGGGAAGAAAAGTACAGTCCGTCTCCACCAAGGGAAGTCCGACGATGAAGGATATTGTACAGTACATCGAGTATGACGGGTTTGGAAGAGAAAATACGAAATTTTTACCGCACGTTAAAAATTTAGCGGGCGACGGGTCATTCAAAACGACAGCCAAGGCCGACCAGCTGGCCTATTATGCCACAGCGAATACCTGGGATGCCGCAGTGGTGAAAACTCCCAATCCCTATTCCGTGACTGTCTTTGAGAACAGTCCACTGAATAGGGTGAAAGAGCAGGGAGCACCGGGAGCAGCCTGGCAACCACTACCAACTGTAGGTACGGGGCATACGGTAAAGACCGATTACGGCACCAACACCGCTACAGGACTCGATGTTGTCAAGCTGTGGACCGTGACGGCTAATGGAGCCAGCGGTACAGCGAATTATGCGGCAGGCAAACTTTACCGCACGACGCTGCGGGATGAGAACACTGTCAATACAACAGCGCGTATCGGGTCTGTGGACGAATATAAAGATTTTGAAGGCCGGGTGGTACTCAAAAGAGTTTGGGAAAGCGAAACCAAGGCACTCAATACGTATTATGTATACGATGACTTTGGCGACCTTCGGTATGTGATCCCACCGGCAGTCACCGCGACAAGCTTTACGGAACTCGCTGCTGATCCCAATTTTGACAATTATATCTATAGCTATAAATACGATGGGTGGCGCCGGCTTGTGGAGAAAAAGATTCCGGGCAAAGGCTGGGAATATCTTGTTTACAACAAGAATGACCAGGTCGTTCTAAGTCAGGATGCAAATCAACGTGTCCGCAAGGAATGGACATATAGCCGTTACGATGCTTTTGGGCGCAGTACCTCCAGTGGGCTTTATACCAATACGGTGAAGCTGACACGAGCAGACGTGAGTGCACTTGTCGATGCAGCGACCGGCCCACTGTGGGAGACACGCACGGGAGCCGACTACCCTGCACCGGCTACGACATTTCCACTGGCAGGAACGGGCATCACGATAAAGCCTTTAATTGTCAACTACTACGATGACTATACATTTACCGGAGCGACGACACTACCTGCCAGTGGGATCACAAAAAGTACAAAGATCAAGTCACTGCAGACCGGTACTAAAGTATTTAGAACAGACGGGACAGCACCACTATTAACGGTGATGTATTACGATGATTACGGTCGGGTGATCCAGACGGCTTCCCAGAACCATCTTGAAGGCAAGGACTATGTGACCAATACCTATAATTTTCCGGGAGAACTACTGACCAGCACACGTGTTCATACGCCTAAAACGGGAACAGCAACGACTATCGTTACCACGAACGACTATGACCATGTAGGACGACTGATATCAACCAAGGAAAAAATAGGTGCACAGGCTGAGGTCACATTGGCCTCCAATAGCTACAATGAAATCGGCCAGCTCAAGACAAAATACATGGGTAAGCTTGCAATCGAATCCGGCTATGTGGATACAACAAGTTATACTTATAATGAACGTGGCTGGACCAAGCGGATTGCTTCAAAAAACTACACACAGTCACTGATGTACCAGGATGGCGGTACTGTACGGCAGTATAATGGTAATATCGCGCAGTCGGTATGGCGGTTTACCAATGGTGGTACTACCAGTACCTTCGAATATGGCTATGATAAGTTGAACCGGCTTACCAGTGGTACCAGCACACCAGCGGGAGCAGCAAGTATGTCGGAAGTGATTACCTACGATGACCTTGGCATGGGCAATATCAAAACGCTCAAACGGGACGCCCTAACTGCGACCACTTATACCTATATAGGCAATAAACTTACCGGTCTGAGCGGCGGATTGACAGGTAGTTACACCTACGATGCCAATGGTAATGCAAAGACCGACCGGATGGGTATGGCTTTCACGTACAATTATCTGAACCTTCCACAGACAGCAGTGAAAACCGGTACGAATGTAGCATTCTTATATGATGCCACAGGCCAGAAGTTACAAAAGGTATCCAAGATAGGTACAACAACTATAGTGACTACTACTAGGGATTATATTGATGGCATTGAGTACAACAATGGCGTTATTGATATTATCCATAATCCAGTGGGCTATGCACTAAAGAGTGGTACAAACTATGTTTATCATTATAACCTGACGGATCACTTAGGTAATGTTCGGACAACGTTAAAACGCGGAGCCAGTGCAACGGCTGTTGATGTGGTACAGCGGGATAATTATTATCCGTTTGGCAAGCGCAAGGTTGTGGCTGGTGGAAATAATAGGTATCTTTATAATGGCAAGGAGATCCAGGGCGAGCTTGGAGACCAATACGATTACGGTGCGCGTTTTTACGATGCTGAAATAGGCAGATGGAATGTGGTGGATCCATTGGCGGACATGTTCGAAGATGTTTCACCATATAACTATGGGATGAACAATCCTATCCTGATGATTGATCCTACTGGAATGGCGGCAGATACCACAGGTGGAGGTGTTATGGGACCTATTGTTGATGTTTGGAGAAGTGCGAGCAATTTCAATTTCCGGTGGCCAACATGGACTTATCATTTTCCCGTACTTGGCTCTGCTGCCCAAAGTGGTAATAATCTTGCTGACGGTCGTTATGGTCTTGCCGCAATAAATTTTGGTACTTCTTTAGCGGAGTTGTTTACAGCAGGATATCTAAGTGAATATAGACTTGGAACAAAAATGATGTCATCTGCCGCTGATGAGATTGTTGTAAGCGGCTTAAAACTAAGGGCTGGCGTAAAAGAAGCATTTAAAAAGCATGCGCTTGCAAACGGGCGACATAATGATCTTGGTGTTTCTGGGGAAACTTTGGTAGAAAATGCTTTTAAACTAATTGAAAATAACAAATCCATGCTAAAGGCTGGTGATAATACTTTAATAGGTACTATAAACGGTATTCAAAAATCATTCAAGGCCTTTGTTAAAGATGGCGAAATTATGTCCGTAAATATGTATCCAGGAGTGTCAAATAGAGTTAGCGATGGAGTAATTGTAAAATTTGGAGATATATTATGGAAATAGAGAATCAGAGTATAGAATTGATTGATCAAGCTTATTTAGCTCAAAGTAGCATCTTAAAAGTAAATAATTGTACAATAAAATGTATTGACCTTATTGCCTGTTTTGAATTAAATACAGAGATTATAATAGAAAATTGTGTTATAGAGGAATTTAATATACATTCCTGTTGGTTTGTCAAAGGGCTAACGTTAAGATGTTGTATTGTTAAAGGATATATTGATTATCAAATGGGAGGACATAACGACGTTCCATTGATTTTTGATCAGAATATTTTTGCTGATTTTTTCAATTTTTTTGATTGTGAATTTAATGCTCCTATAGTGTTTACAAATAATATTGTCATGAAGGGTACTAATTTGTTAGGAAATATAGGTGAGGGATTCGAGAATAGGTTTAATAAAGGCTGGGAAGCTAAAAATAATCTAGGAGCCCTTAATTTGCGCTGAAAAGTGTAATGGTACCGAGTTTAATATCGCCCAATCTTTATCGGATTGGGCTTTGTTGTTTTAGTTTATCTTTTAGAATCTGCACTTTATCTTTTTCTAGCTGGAGAAGCCGTTCATAGAGTTCGATGACCTTGTCCAGGGTATTGTAGTTGCACTCTAAATTGTGGGCGCAGGCAGTTGAACTGTCGTACATATTCTGTATGTGAAACACCAGCCTATCCTGACTGAAATTCTCAATGGCATCGGTAGGTGCGTTCAGGGCATAGACTACTTTAGCAAGCTTTTCCTGCCCGATCTTTCTAGCCCGTTCCATCTTTGAGACCGCCTGTTTGCTGATGTCGAGCCTCCTGCCGAGCTCAGCCTGGCTTATGCCCATCAGTTTTCTGATCTGCTCGATCTTCTGACCTTTGGAAAGAGTTCGTACGTTGCCGCTAGCTTCCATTGCTTTAATCTTTGTTCATCAATCTGGCCTTTTCCCTTTCGCTTTCCAATAGCTGCTCATAGAGTTCGATGACCTTGTCCAGCGGATCGTAACTGCACTTGAAATTATAGGCGTAGGCAATGGTATTGTCGTGTATGGTCAGTTTATCCGAAATCTACACTATATAGTGCTCCGCCCGTTGTTAACTCGGAATAAATATCTTTCGGGTCTGTATTCATAAATACTATAGGTAAAAAATAGTCAATTATTTTTGGAGACAGTTTATTTCAATCTTATCGACGAATAATTATGATCCTTCCCTTTCCTTTTTTATAAGCTCTTTAACAATCTCGTATATTTTAGCGATATTCTCAACGGAATTCTGATTAATACAATAGTTATAATTTATAACCGTGTTATTTTCTGATAATATGGTTGTATTGAAACTCATATCATCTTTAAAGTTGGTTATAACGTGAGCGGGAACTTGAAGGTAATCGGAAAATAGCTTAATAGTTTGTGAATCCAAGACTTGTTGACTAAAAATCGAGATCAGATCCTTTAATTCCATGCTAAGGTCTCGAGCTACAACGTCAAAAGGGATCTTGAAAATTTCCAATACATTTTTCAATTGAATTCCTTGGTGTCTTGATTTATTGATAGATGTGTTTTCCATTATTTAACTATTTTTTAGCTCCAGTAATTGTTTAAGAATAGCATTTTTTTCTTTTTCGCTCTCAAGTAACCGTTCATATAACGCTGTTATTTTTTCAGTAGAATCAAAATTATTCACAATGTCGCATCGTTGATTGATTACTTCATTTTTTTCGATAATATTTGTGAACGCAGCGTCCTCATCAAAATTAGCAATTGTTTCGATAGAAACTCCTAAAACATCTGAAATTTTTTGCAATGTTTCCTCATTAATTGTGTCGCTATTTTCAAGTTTTGAAACTGCTTGTTGTGAAACGCTCAATTCTGACGCAAACATCTTTTGACTCAGCCCTTTAATCTGGCGCAGTTTTCTAATTTTCGGGCCAATGCTTTCTTTTTTGGTTGGATTTATCTTCATTTTTCATTGTTTATAATATACAAATATAGTGTATTTTACTATTAAAAAACAATAAAATACAACCAAAAAACAAATTAATACAACTATAATTGCTTGGTATAATCGCTTTTTTACAATATTTTTGATTAGATATTATTGCATTTAATTTAAGAGTCTTGCAGTTCCATTCTCAGGTCGTTTCCGCAAGAGGCAGATTAAATGCCCCGTATATTTGTAAAATATTATATTTGCATAATATGGGGCACTGCTATTTACCCGTGGAAACGTAAAGACCTGAGAAATCTTTGGAACTACGGGATGTAGTCCCCATATCTTTTAGGACGCATCTTGAAAGACTCGTTTAACCAATAAAAACGAGTATGAAAAAACAACTGTACAAAAATTTAGTCCGTTCTCCGGAGTAGCTCCCGAGCCGAAAAGTCCATAGGACTTTTCTAATCGTAAAGAGCGTGACGATCCTACTATATACCTTGGAAAATAACCATTCAAACGCCCTTCGATTTTTTATTAACCTTATTATTTATTTGTGACCTAAGCTAGGCTTAGGAGCAAAGGCGATGCGTTTGTAAGTATCACACGAAATTCTAATCCAGCAGGTCACAGCCCTATTAATACCTTTAAAAATGACTCATTTTTACAAGGGTGGGAGTGAACTGCCTATTGGTACACAATGCTCCTGCCCAAAACAAACTAAATCGAACTGCTTAAAATTGTCAGTCCTCTTCTTGAGTATTGTAATGTTTCATATGTTTAGTTTATCAGCTCAGACGCCCCGCAGGGATAGCGGGGCTGATGGGCTTAAGGGTTTCGAATTGCAGGGGACTGTAGTTTCAGCTACAGAGGGAAAGCCTTTGCAGGGCGTATCCGTGCGTGTAGAAACCGAAAACCTGCGGACATCTACCAAAAAAGACGGCTCTTTTAGCATGCACGTAAAGAACCGAAGTGGTAAAGTAAAATTTACCTATGTAGGATACAAAGCCTTGGAAACTGTATATGCCACCGGCGAACCATTGAATGTCAGTCTCATCCCTCTGGAAAATCAGCTCGAAGAGGTAGAAGTTGTCTCTACGGGCTACCAGAAGATCCTCAAGGAACGGGCAACGGGAAGCTTTGAACTGATCAATAAAGAACAGTTCAATATCAATAAATCGACAAACATCCTATCCCGTCTGGAGGGGCTTTCCCCGTCATTTATCTTTGATAAACGCTCCACCGCAAGTACCCTGATGCAGCAGATGCGCCTGCGTGGACGTACAACATTCTATGGTAAAGCAAGTCCTCTGATCGTATTGGACAATTTTCCATACGAAGGCGATATCATGAACATCAACCCTAATGATATCGAAAATGTTACGATCCTAAAAGATGCCGCAGCAGCTTCCATATGGGGGTCAATGGCCGGTAACGGTGTTATTGTACTGACGACAAAAAAGGGAGCGACAACAGGAACGACAAGGGTCGATGCGAATATTAACCTACAGCTGACCGAAAAGCCGGACCTGTTCTATAGGCCTGATGCGAGCAGCCGGTCTTTTATTGAAATGGAAGAGTTTCTTTTTGATAAGGGGTTTTATGACTGGCAGCTGGCTGCGCCCGAGCGGACCATGTCCCCAATTGTGCAGCTCCTGGATGAGCTGAAAAAGAACAGAATTGATCAGGATACCTACGACAGGCAGAAAGCTATTTTTTCGGCACAGGATGTCCGAAAGGATTACCTGAAATACATCTACCGCAAGGGATTCAATCAACAGTACAATGTTAATTTTTCAGGTGGAAACCGCCTCCTGGATTTTGTAGCTTCCGGAGGATACAACAAGAGCCTCAATTCGTTGCAGTCCTCTTCGGGTGACCGCTATAACTTTCGCACCGCCATTAATGCACGGCCGACCCAGCGCCTACAGCTAAATCTGAGTACCGTACTGAGCCGCAGCAGCGCAAAGAACCTGGGCAGCGAATCTTCAATAGCGTATGGTGCGCTGTATTCCGGTGACGGGAGGTCCAATTACCCTTATATCAGATTAGTGGATGACAACGGAAATTTTAGAGACCTGGAAACAGTGACGTTTAAAGGTTCTTTTATCGATACACTTTTTAATGGGCAGCTGCTCCCTGCAAGATATAATCCGGAGAACGAACTGCAGGCCAGTGAAAATGTAAATACCACAACCGATATCATGCTCAATCTGGGCGGGCAATTTAAGATCAACGCATACCTGCAGCTGATGCTGAACTACCAATATCAGGAGTCAACAAATAAAGTTACAAACTGGCAGGGCCTGCAGTCCTATTTTACACAGCACTATATTAACCTATTCTCCCAATATTCCCACACTGCGGGACTAAAACACATCATTCCAATGGGGGATATCTATACCACGCAGGATGGAAAAGTTCATGCCAATAACCTGCGCGTGAATGCGCAGCTCGACAGATCGTTTGGAAAAGGGGAACTTTTTCGGGTCAGCGGCATCCTTGGCGCTGAGCTGAAGGATTTTCGGAACAGGATCGATGGCAATAGATTGTATGGATACGATAGGGAAACACTGAACTATCAGCCTGTCGACTTTCTTGGTACATTTCCCCTGCTGGGTGGACTCGCCGGATCGGGTGTTATCCCAAATGGCACTATGCTCGAGGAATATAGGCAGCGGTTTTTATCTGTTTTTTCCAATGCTTCGCTGACCTACAAAAATAGATATGTGCTGAGTGCCAGTGCCCGGCAGGATGCTTCTAATCTCTTTGGTGTATCGACAAATGACAAATGGCAGCCGCTATGGTCATCCGGACTGAGCTGGGATATTTCGCAGGAGCCTTTTTATAAAATTTCTTTTCTACCGTACCTAAAGCTCAGGATGACCTATGGCTATAACGGTAAGGCGGTAAATGATTACTCGGCTTATCCGACGATGGAATATGGCGGTACAAACAGTATCACAGGCTTGCCCTATGGGTATATGGTCAATCCGCCCAATCCCAGATACCGGGCGGAACGTGTGGGAATACTAAATTTTGGGATCGACTTTGCTTCCCGCAACCAGCGTATTTCCGGTGCTATAGATCTGTACCGCAAAGAGGGTAAAGATATCGTCGCACGGGCAAATGTGGATCCTACCGTTGGATTTGATAATCAGGTGCTGAATGTCGCCAGCTTTGTCAGCAGGGGATTGGAGGCCTCCATCAGATCAGTAAACATAAAAACCGGCAGCTTCCAATGGTCGACCGACTGGATCATCAATTTCAATAGGAACTTTACAAAAAAATATAACTATAGGTCTACTTCCGTGTCAAGCTATATGGACGTCGGTATTGTGCCCAATCCTATTGTCGGCAATGACCTGTATGCCATCTATGCTTATCGCTCTGCTGGTCTTGATCCCGAAACTGGCGCTCCGCAGGGATACCTAGCTGGTGAAGTAAGTAAGGATTATTCAAAGCTCACCTCGGTGTCGATAGATGATGTGCGGTTTATGGGATCAGCAGTTCCATTATATAATGGTTTTTTGAGAAATACAGTGCAGCTGTCCGATTTTAAACTATCCTTCACCTTACAGTATAAATTTAAGTTTTTCTTCAGACGTACGGGGGTGAGTGCACTGGCATTTGCAAACTATTGGATGTCGCATGAGGATTATGACAGACGCTGGCAAAAACCGGGTGATGAACGCATCACTGATGTGCCCGCTTTTATGTATCCGCTCAACCTGGCGATGGAGAATTTTTATAAGGCCTCGGATGTCCTTGTGGAACGGGGTGACGCTATCAAGCTGAAAGATATCAATCTTGAGTACAACCTAAAGGGGAAAATACCGGGGGTGAGGCAGGCATCCCTATTTTTAAATGCCGACAATATAGGTCTGATGCTGTGGAAGAAAGCAAAATATCGGATAGATTCCGACTATGGTACGGCAATTCCTTTACCGGCTATCTATACCCTGGGACTAAATATTTCACTTTAACGAATCTATCATGAAAAAAATAAATCTATTTAGGGCGGCAGTGTCTATCTTGTTTTTTACAGCATTCTTGGGCTGTACAAAATACCTCGATATGAAACCCGACCTGCGCAAAGCAGTGCCCACGACCTTAGAAGACTGCAGTGCCCTGTTGAATAATTACAGTATACTCAATCAGGGCTATCCATATATAGGCGAACTGGCATCGGACAATTTTATGATGACCAGCTCCAATTGGCAGTCTGTTTCCATCGTTGAGGATAAGGAATTATTTGTCTGGAACACGGACATTACCCCGCCAGCTACCCAGTGGTCCGCACAGTATAAAAAAGTATATGTGGCCAACCAGGTGCTGGATGTGTTGAAAACGTTGGATGAAACCCAGCAGTCTAGAACATTAAAAGGTGAAGCACTTTTCTTTCGGGCCTACGCGCATTTTTCACTGGGCGAATTATTTGTGCCGATACCGTTAACCAACGGTACCAATAAAGACAGCGAAGCTATTCCGTACCGGAAAACGCCAAATATCGAGGATAGGGTAGAACGGTCGACCATAGGTGAATTTTATCAGCAGCTATTGCAGGACGCGAATGACGCAGCAATATTGTTGCCACCTACTGGAAATGTGCCTTCTACCCCGACCAAGGTTGCCGCCAATGCTTTGTTGGCGCGAATCTATCTTTATCTGCAGGATTATCCAAGAGCTGTACAATATGCCAATGCCTGTCTCCGGGAAAAATCTGACCTGCTGGATTTTGAAACGCTCAACGCTGCAAGCAACAGCCCCATAGCAAGATTCAATAAGGAGGTGATTTTTCAGGCTATCGCTGTAGGGAGTGCCACGTATACCCGGACACGATGGAAGGTGGACAGTACACTGATGGAAAAATATGACGATGCCGATCTGCGGAAAGCGGTTTTCTTTATTAAAAATGGCGACGGAACCTATTCCTACAAAGGAAACTATGACGGTCAGCTCAATCAGGCCCCTTTCAGTGGCCCGGCGGTAGATGAAATACTGATCTCGCGTGCCGAAGGTTACCTAAGGACGGGAAAGGTCGATTCCGCTTTAATGGATCTCAATATGCTCCGCAGGTCTCGCTGGGTCAAGTCGCAGTTTACACCCATTACCGAGAAAGATCCTCAAAAATTGCTGGATATTATCTTAATGGAGCGTAGGAAAGAGCTGATCATGAGGCAGCGCCGCTGGCCGGATCTGAAGCGCCTCAATCTGGATCCTTCGACGGCACAGGCTCTCTATCGAAATATAGAAAATAAGGAATATGTATTGCCTCCAAATGATGCGAGGTACACGATGCTGATTCCGCTTGCTGTTTTAGAAAACTCAACCCTACAACAAACAAAAAGATAGTTATGAAAGGTATATATAAATTGATGTGTATGGTGATGGTCGTCTATTGTTCTGTAAGGACAGCAGTGGCCCAGCATAAAGCCGTTGAGGAAATGGATCTGCCAAAAATAGGTCAGGCTGTGGAGGATCTGCATATAGGGACACTGCTGAATGGCAGACAGGGGCAGAAATTGTCCGCGTATAAAAAAGACCTTGTTGTCCTGGATTTTATGACAAGTACCTGTACGAATTGTCTGGCATCCATCCCTAAAATTAAAAAACTTCAGGAGTCTTATTCCGGGCAATTGAAAATTATTCCCGTGGCCTATGAAAGCAGGCATGTTATGACCGAAGCGTTAAAACGTTCTGGAAACCCTGACAATTTATCATTGGATTTTGTTGTGGACGATACGGTTTTCAACCGGATGTTCCCGCATCGTACGGTGCCCCATCTGGTCTGGTTGTATAAGGGGAAAGTAGCTGCGGTCACCTATGGCGAGTATCTCAATGAAAAGGTTATTGAGGAACTGCTGAACAATAAAACTATTGATCTTCCCATAAAAAACGATTATCTGGAATTTGATTATACGATACCGCTCCTGCCCAGATATACAGACAGTACCAGATCATATTCAGGTATCATAGGCTACCTGGAGGATGCCGATACAAAATTTGGCGTGCAGGTGGATTCTTCGGATGGGACTATCCGTGATTACGCGGTCAATGTCACGGCACTGCCGTTTTATTTCTATTGCTATGGAAAAATGCAGAAATTACCCTTTATGAAGCCTTCGCGGATAAAGCTGATGGTCCGCGATAAGGATCGTTTTATCCACAATCCGGATGTTGAACTTTTCGAAGAGGACTGGAAAATTAAAAATAGTATTTCCTATGAGCGAACGGCCCGTTTAACTGACAGACCTGCTGATCGCATGATGGCCATTGTACAGGATCTGGACAGCTGGTACAATGTCCGGACCAGTTTTGTAAAACAAAAGATGCCGGTCTGGGTGATCAGGGAAGGGGAGCCAGCCACCGTAGATACTGCACAGATGCGTTCCTTTGTGTCTGATTTTGCTTTTATGGCAGACTTAAACGTAGATTTTCCACCGCTTATAAATGAGGTGGATAAAAATAGGAAGATGCATAGCGGAAAATGGGATTCATTCAAGTCTTTAAATAATATGCTCAGGCAGAGTGGTCTTCAGCTGGTTGCAGAGGATAGGGAAACAACTGTTTTTTTAATGGAGGAAAGACCATAGACACAGAAGGGGCCACGCGTGGCCCCTTTAATTACTTAATGGATGATCCCATTAAGCTTTCAACTGAACGTTTGTAGAAGAAGTTCTGGTGTTGAGCGCTGTAAGCATCTCATTTCTCAGATCTTCCGTGATTTCAGGATGGTTGCTACCGTCATTATCTGCCTGAACTGCACAGATCTGATTATTTCCAGAACAACTTGGCGATCCCACCGGTTGGTAACTCGAAGGTTGCCCAGGATTGGAGGGATCAATTAATGAAAACCATGCCATAACTGTATGATTTAAATTTTCTAACTTTAGATTTATAAACTGATCACAATGCTGCTGCCCCATATCGGTCAAAACGTTGGACAGCACATTGGCCCCGCGTCCGCCCATAGCGGACGCTCTGGTCTGGCGATGGGACTCCTTATTCTGCCAGACCATTTTCTCTATACCGCCCAGGCGGGAAAGTGGTAAACCTACGGCCATGTCGGTCTCTGACTGGCCCGGCGCAGCAACAGCTTCCCGGCAGGATCCATTGATCCTCCGCAAGGTGACGCGCACCCTCCCGCAGCATAGCTGCATGGCCCCATAGCTCGTTGCCCACTGGTGAGCAGCTGGAGCATCCCGTCGATTGATGCCCGTCACCCTGTCCTTTGCCGTTTGTCTGTGCCTGCTTCATTGTCATCATTTTTGTTTCATTTCTCCGGCCTTATATCAGGTATATGTAGGGTGCGCAATTTCTTTTTTTCTGTGCCTGGCCCCGTCATTACCTGATCTTGTTTGCCTATATGTTGATCAATCATCCAATCACCAATGGGAGAGGAGACATCCGTAATTGTCCGCCCGATCAACTACAGTAAAGTTAGTAAGCAAATCAGCCTGTCAGATCTCATATTTATGAGAAAATGACTTCATATTTCTGAGGTTTTCATTTTATATTCCTCCTTTGGAGCTATAAACTCGAATAGGTATTGGGGTTGATCCCCAAAAAAGAGCAGATATCTTTGATGCGGCAATAGCGTGCCGCAACAGGATAATGCCGCTTGAATGCTTCTTTTTTTTCTTTGGAGCTCATGTTGATCAGCCCGCCCCGAAAGGTGCGCTCCGACAGCAGGTGGGCGAGAAAGGCGTTGAGCTGCTCGGAAAACCGGGGGTGCTGCTGGACAATGCTGACAATATCGGGCTGACGGATCAGAATGGCCATACTGTCCAGTTCGGCCTGAAAATAAATGTCACCCGTGCTGAGCGTATGATAGATCGCCTCATCTGAGCCGATAAAATCAAGTACCTCCGAGCGGATATGTCCCGCGACGCTGTAATCATGGCGTTTGATCACCATGCCTTCCAGTAGGATATGCAGATCAAAAGGCTGTGACGTAAGGATTTTTCCTTTCTTAATGGACTGGATCTCTATAATGTTTTGGAGTTCATGGCGAAGGGACGGTCCTACAGGACCGGTCTTCTCCAAAATAGCATAAAATTGGTTTTCATAAGTTAGGTTTTCCATTTGCTAACTGTAGTTAAACTTGATTATTAATAGCCTGCTATACACTTGGGGAGTACTATTTACTGGTGTAAAACGCTGTGTGACACTGCCGGTCTTGCTATTGCCGCCGCCTTCTTCGGCAGGTTCGCGTTCCAGCACAATAGGAATGCGTAATGCGACCGCTTCGGCTATCTGCGATGCAAAATAGTCCTGTGCAGCGCTGCCTAAATCGGCTGCATACTGCAGCTGGGAAGCCGTCAGCTTAAAACGCTCGGGGAGCCAGCCCAGTAGGTTGGTCTCAATAAAGATTTTTTCATCTTCGATAACGATAGTATCTTGCGTGTAAAGATAATTTTGCCAGCCCTTGACACCTGGTCCATCGAAACTAAATTGTTGATTTTTCATACCTATATTAAATTAAAACTGCCAATATACAGTCGAATTCGTCGTTTAACGAATATTTTAGATGATAAAAAATCAAAATATGATTTTTTATCATCCAATCCGTTTGATGTTTTATCCAATCGGGTTTGGATAAGGTGTTATTTATAGTTATATTGTGTGCTTATAAGTGATGATGGGTTAACGTGTTTACTTTCTAACTAAACCATTTTGTGTTTTTCATGGGGCCTTCTATTAAATCCTATCTGCGGGTTTTTCCGATTTTGTGGTGGTGCAGTTTATTGCTGATCGCATCTGGGGCAGTGGCCCTGTTTCCTTTTGACAATATGTCCTTTGGTTATCTGATTAAACCTAATGTGCTGGCTGTAATCGCCAAAACAATGGGCATTGGTTTTATCATCCTGAGCCTCGAGTTTTGGGTGGGCTATCAGATTTTTCTGTCGGGTTTTTGGCAGCATTCGCCCGGCAGGGCCATATTGATTCATGCTCTGGGGGGAGTGGCCCTACCCGCTACCATTGCATTTGGACTGATTTTGCTCATTTATCCGGCGTCCATCGTTGAGGATGAGCGCTTTCAATGGGATATCCTATTTATGCTCCTGTTGCTGATTATATTGAACTACTGGCTGTCCAACCGAATACTCCAGTACAAACTTAAAATGATGGATGATAGCAGGCATCAGCTGGCCAGCGATAAAGAAAAATTGGAGCAGCAGGTGGAATTTTTACAATCTGACATAGCGCATTATAAAAGTGATGCGCAGCAGTATGAACTGCTGGTAGCCACTACCGATAAAACGGTCAATGGTCTACTGAAAGGTAAAAATATGCTCGCTGGGCAGATAAACGAACTACGGAGCGAAAACAAACGTCAGGCAGATCGTGCACAGCAACTCGAGAACGAAAGAAACCTTGAGGTCCAGGCCCGTATGCAGGCCGAGGGACGTAATCAGGAATTACTGCTGGAGATAGCGGAGCTCAAAGCATTGACTCATCAGGGTAGCGAGGCGGGCATCAATCACAGGGACCGGTCAGATGCCGTATTTCACTTTAAGGTTAATGGTATCGAAATTGCTATTTTCGAACAGGATATTGCCTATTGCTACGGTCATCACCGTAAAGGCGAGGATTCTTTTCAGGAAATCGTACTGATGGATGGGACCAGATATCATCCCGGCTTAAAATCGTTGAGTGATCTGCTTAAGGTATTCCCCGCACTCAAGCACGTTTCGCGCAATTACCTGATATCAGGACAGGCAATAGCAAAATATCAGATGCTCCCGGGGAACACGCCCCTACTGACGATTTTACATCATAACGAACAGATCGAATACGGTGAATCGTACCGCAGGAAGCAGCCCGGCTGGAAAAACTGGCTTGCGGTGCAGATCGCCATTAACCAGAAGAAAACTACTGTACTGCCCGCGAGGAATGTTACCGCTGGCATAGACAGTCCCACGACGGATTAGCTGCCATGGATTCTCGGTCTGAGTGCTGCTATTGAATATGATCAGTGCCGCGATTGCCGATGCTAGATTGCCAATGGACATCGTCACATGAAGGAAGGGGAATCAGCCCTCTCCTGCTGATCCTGTTTGTGTGTTAAATCAGGCTGTCTTGTACCTGCTGCTCATCCAGATAAAAATAGTCGGCAAATAGTTTTATGGGGATCGCCGTCTTTGGCGGTAGGTTGTAAGCCATTCGGATATCCTCAAAAAGTCGGTAGCACTGCCGCTCGGATTTGCCCAGCAGGGGAGCGGCCTCCCGTGGGTAGATCAACATTCGATTGTTTCTTTTCATTGTTCTGATTTTTGGAGGCTCCAAAAGTCATATCAGACCGGGATAGAAAGGAGGATCAGGTATGGATAGAGCATCGATCAAGTGTTGCCTAAGCGTAGATACAGCGTCAATAGTGCGTCAAAGGTGCACTTATAACACACTTACCATACACTTAGTTCATTCCGAAACGGTACATGGCACAACAACGCTTATCGAATCTGTGTTACCGGTTTATCTACGCTTGGTCTATACTTAACGGCTAGTTTGAACAGGGGCTGCAGCTATTGGTCTGATTCCTCTCCATGGCTTCAAGAGGCCATGTTAACAGCTTTAAGGTACCTGTTTTTTTGTAATTTACGACCTTTTTTAACCATTTTTTCCATCCATTGCCATCTCTTCCCGATCGTTTGGGCACCTTATGCATCTTCGTATTGTCAACATCAGATAATGTCATGGCAAAACAAGTAAGTTTAATCAAATTAGAAGGAAACGTCGGGGACCTTTCCTTCTTTAAATCAAAAACAACCGGTTTTCAGGCTCGCATGAAGACCGGAGTCTCGGGCGACCGGATCGCCTCCGACCCTGCATTTGCCCGCACCCGGGAAAATGGCAGCGAATTTGGACGCGCGCAGCAATATGGTAGACGACTGCGGGATCTGCTGCGCGATGCTTTGTTCCAGAATTCGGACAACAAATTCAGTAGCCGCCTGGCCAGTAGATTTTTAAAAGTGATCCAGAGCGATACGGAAAGCGCCCGTGGCGAACGCGTCCTGAAGGCCGAAAACCTAGTGATGCTGCAGGACATGGAATGCAATGACCGCACGAAGCTGGGGGCTATATCACTGGTGCCGATCACACTGGTTTACGACCGCCTGAGCGGTGACGGCACGCTGGAATGCATGGGGCTGATCCCGCACCTCAACATCGCCAAACTGCAGGGGGCCACGCACGTGCGCTATACGATCGTGCTACAGGAATTTGGCGGCGATGACAGTGACCAGCGGCCTGCGATAAATAGGTCGCCCTATGTACTGCTGCGCGAGACTACACCGATGAATCTGCAGCTGACTGCCACCCTGGAGGCTGATACAGCCAGATCTGTCTTGCTGCTGGCGGGGATGGAATACTTTCAGCTGGTCAACGGAGCCTATTATCCGCTTGCCAATGGACAGTATAATGCCCTCACTATTAAACGGGTCTATGTGCCTTAGGAACGGGGCAAGCCGGCAGAAAGCGAGTCAATAATACTGCGCGGCGTTAAAGTGGCGCCGTTGTGTAAAGACCGTAGATGGCGGGGATATTACCCAAAGTCTACGGTGCTTTGCTTCCCTGATCGCCGCAATCTATCGGATGAATATTTATTTCAAACAAAGATTACTTTAAAACATTAAGAAAATGTCAATTAAACACACCTTGAGGCTCCACCGGACTTATGGAACCCTGGGCACCAACGGAACCCTATATTACAATAACCAAAAGGTCTGTCATACCATCGAGCTGCCGGACCGGAACAATCTGCGGCGCCTGAGCTGTATTCCGGCAGGTACATACAGACTCAAAAAACAACAGTTCAGCAAAAATGGTGAGCAGATCGCTATTACCAATGTGCTGGGCCGCGAGGCTATCATGTTCCATGCAGCAAATGATGCCCAGCGGGATCTGCAGGGGTGTATCGCACCAGTGACAACGATAAAAGGTGAGGGGAGAGGCGAGGAAAGCCAAAAAGCATTGATTAAGCTCAAAGCGCTTGTATATAGCCTTTGGGATATGGGCGATGAAGTGTTTCTCCAGATCCGCTAATCTGTTGGATATCAAACTTGAGATCCAATTGGCGTCTTATGAACTTATTTCGAAGAGACAGGACACTTTAATGATGCCTCCATCAAAACTGAAACCGCGAAGGTAACATGAACCGAGTGCAACGAGGTCATGAATACCATTGAAAATAAATACGTATGAATAATACCTTGGTTAAAGAATAAATGATTAACAAATGAAAAAAATAATCAATAAAATTAGGCGAGTGCTACAAGTGATCTTGCTGGCACCTGTGAAATTGCCGGGGAAGGCACTGGATATTTTAAAATACCTTTCTATTGGTGTGGGGATTATTGAATCCGTGATTGATGAAAAGAAAGAACCCGAAAAGGAGGAGACTGACAAGGAAGGAGAAGGGAAGGATGAAAATCAATGATATCCGCATAGGTGCAATTGGCGGTACGCTATGTTCGCTGTGGGCGAGTGTTTCTTTTGGCGATATCCTCCAGACACTCTTGACCGCAGCCTTAGGGACACTGGTCAGTTTCGCAACAAGCCAGTTGCTAGGGAGATGGATTAAGCGAAAAAAGTAAGGGAGAAGAAAACCTATGTGACGTATTTGTGATGGTTTTACGTGAAGTTCAACAAAAAACTTTGCAAAACATACCGTTTCGAAGGATTGAAAACGGGAAGGGAGAAAGTTCCAAAATCGTCATAAGGAAAATGAAAAAGCCGTTTTACGTGAGTAAAAACGGCTTTTTTAGCAAGTGCCCCCACTGAGGCTCGAACTCAGGATCCACAGATTTTGAGTCTATAGGACTGCGTGCTTCAACAAGGTTAAAAATCTTTGTTTCCTGCTTGCCAGAGCAATGATAAACAATTTCTCAATATTCAAAATTTAGGGCCGTGACGTATCTGTGATGTTTTTTAAGGTACGTCATTTGCTGTCCAGCTAGCGTAATACGCTTATTAGCTGATCACTTAAATAAAAAATTGAACCTTATTGTTTCAACGTTGCAGCAGGATTAACTAATATCGCCTTCACGATCTGGTAGCTTACTGTGAACAAGGCTATCACCAAAATACTAATTCCGGCCAATCCGAATGCCGAGAGCGGGATGGGCGAACGGTAGGGATAATGCTGTAGCCAGCTATCCATATAGAAATAGGCAACGGGAGATGAAACGATAATTGCCATCACGTAACATCATCGCTGAACTTCTCGGCGTACTGATCATCGACGAATTGGTATTCGAAAGGTTCGGAGGGATTATACGCTGTAAATACCTTCCCCACAGCGGCGAGTCCCGCATTGATACTTCTAGCTGGATTCAGGTGTACGGTAACGGCCAGGATATGATAGATGGAGGGTGTAACTGCCCTATACGGTGATTCGGACACAATATCCTCAATTACGCCGATAATATGGTACACCATTCCGTTCCATTCGATCATCTCCCCGATAGAGTGTTCGAAACCGATAAGTTTTCGGGCTGCTTCGTTGATAATGACACCAGACGAGTCGGTTGGGTAATCTTTTGAGAAATCCCTTCCTTCCTTGATACGCCACCCGATAGTTTCCGTACCCGTGTGTTACGTTACTGACTGCAAAACCTGCCCATTTTTCCGACAGTTGCGATTGGATTTTTCCAATTGATATTTAACAAAAGTCCCAGTTCAGGACACATTACCAATCCGGATCTTGTAAACCGTATTAAGATGTAAGCCAGTTTAACTAGATCGATAAATTAGAATCTGTTTTGATGGTTCATGCAAGATTTATTTTGTTAATTTTGAAGTTATAATTATTTTAATTTGAAAAGAATACAAATATTAAAGGCGGGCCTGAAACTTTTTGTGACCCAGGGCGTTCATGCGGTTACCATCGCTCAGATCGCAGCCGAAGCGAAAGTGGGAATAGGTACGGTTTATCGAAACTTCAATAGCAAAGAGGATATCGTCCAACAGATATGGATACTGCAGAAGTCCGAGGAATCTGCCTATGTTTTCCAAAATTATATTCCGCAGGGTAGTATCCGCGAGCAGTTCAATTTTCTCTGGGAAAGGGTAATCCGGTATTTTTTGGAACATCCCCTGGAGTTTCATTTTTCCTACCAGTTTGCAGCATCACCTATTCTCATAAGAGAGATTCACGAGGTAGCAATGAAAGATTTTCTACAGTTTGATGAGTTGTACGAGAGGGGTCTAAAGCAAAACCTTTTTAAGCCATTAACCGCAAGACGTTTAAGGCTTTTCACCTTTAGTACAATAAACGGATGGATTTTGTGGGCCCGGGATGAGAACATGACCCTTGATGATGCAACACTTGCTATGTTTCTGCAGATGTCTTGGGATTCGATCAGTGTAGCATAATTTTTCCTATAAAAACTGACGGAATATTCCGTCAGTTTTTGTAAATTCGTTTTAACTTAAAAAAGGATATTATGTCAAAAAATGATTTGAAAGGAAAAGTAGTACTAATTGCTGGGGGAGGTAAAAACCTTGGCGGATTACTAAGCAAAGATTTTGCGGCTAAGGGGGCAAAATTGGCAATACATTACAACAGTGAAAGCTCAAAAGCTGAGAGTGAAAAAACATTAGCTGAGGTTGAGGGATTAGGAGCCGAAGCATTTTTATTTCAGGGTGATTTAACTAAAGTAGAAAATATTACCAAGTTTTTTGATGAAACGATTGCTAAATTCGGAGGTATTGATATTGCTATCAATACGGTCGGTATGGTATTGAAAAAACCGTTTACCGAAACTACTGAAGAGGAGTACGACAAGATGTTTGGGATCAACTCCAAATCAGCCTATTTCTTTTTACAGGAAGCAGGAAAGAAGGTTAATGATCACGGTAAAATCTGTACGATAGTGACTTCGTTATTGGCCGCTTATACAGGTCTGTATTCAACATATGCCGGAGCAAAAGCTCCAGTAGAGCATTTTACGAGAGCAGCTTCCAAGGAATTTGGATCAAGAGGAATTTCTGTAACGGCTGTAGCCCCAGGTCCTATGGATACTCCTTTCTTTTATGGCCAGGAAACGGAGGATGCCGTAGCTTATCATAAATCAGCATCGGCGTTAGGCGGGTTAACAGACATCAAAGATATTGCGCCATTAGTTGAATTTTTAGTGACTGACGGCTGGTGGATCACCGGGCAGACTATTTTTGCTAACGGTGGATATACAACAAGATAAAAACATTTAAAGGCAGTTGAAGTTTCACTGCCTTTTTACAATTTAAATTCACAATACTTATGAGCGCACGGAATATCATCAGAAAACAGCCTGCGCATAATTTCCCCAAAAAAAAGATTTTGTGTCTGGTATCCAATCCGGCACAGCTTCACGGCATGGAAGTGGGATTTTTCGCCGAAGAAATGACACGGCCATTTTTTGACTTCATTAATGCCGGTTATGACGTAGATGTTGCTTCTCCGGATGGAGGTCGCGTTATTTTTGATGGTCATAGTAACCCAGAAAACCCAAAAGGAGCTTATCCGAATGACCTGATCAGTATCGGTTTTGTACATCACGCGACATTTGGCAAATGGATGGAGGACACCATTCCGATTGCAGCGATAAATGTTGCTGATTACGATGCTATTTGCGTAGCTGGCGGAGGTGCACCACTGATTACATTTAAGGACAATGTAAAATTACACCAGCTCATCGCTGACTTTTATGAATCCGGAAAAATTACCTGCTTAATTTGCCATGGCACATCTTTACTTCTATGGACAAAATTAAGCGATGGGACACTTTTGGCTGATGGCAAAACCTGGACCGGATTTGCCGACAGTGAAGAAGAAATGATCAATCAGATGTTCGGAATGACGGTAAACGATTATACGATCGAAACAGAAGCCCGGAAAAATCCAGATACCAACTTTGAGGTGGCTGGCCCGCTAGAGCCATTTGCGATCAGAGATGGCAGACTGATTACCGCACAGCAACAGCACAGTAGCTTTTTGGCATCCCAATTAGTTATTGAAGCTTTATCTGACTAATCTGCTTTCTAATCGAAAGAAAAGGAAACGTTGAGATCTGTTAGGAAATCATGACACAATACCAAAAAAAACAATAAATTATGAACAGGTACCAATCAATATTCGATAAACAAAAGGAGTTTTTTTATACCGATATCTCCAAAACTTACGCATGGCGGATGGAGCAGCTCGACCGATTGGAAAGAATGCTTACTGAAAATCAGGAGGTATTTTGTCAAGCCTTGAAAACCGATTTCAATAAGCCCCCATTCGAGCAACTGTTTGAGATAACTGTGCCGTTGGGCAATATTAAATATTACAAAGAAAACCTTAAACAGTTAATGGATCCCGAATCCGTTGCCATTCCAAAGGGATTGGAAGAAACCGGGAATAAAGGGGTTATTTACAAAGAACCTTTCGGGGTGACGCTGGTTATCGGACCGTTCAACGCACCCATTTTATTGTTGCTCGACCCTGCCATTGCAGCGCTGGCAGCAGGGAATCCGGTTATACTAAAACCTGCCAATGTAACACCTACAGTCGCAACCCTTTTTCAGGAGCTTATTCCTAAATATTTTGCACCCGAAGCGGTAAGTATCGTTACAGGAGGAAGAGAAGAAATTACGGCGTTATTGGAACTTCCTTTTGATTTTATTTTCTTTACCGGAAGCTCTGCTGTAGGTAAAGTGATCATGCGTGCTGCTGCAGAAAACCTGACCCCTATTATTTTAGAGCTGGGGGGGCAAAATCCAACAGTAGTTGATGAAACTGCGAATCTTGACATTGCTGTTGACCGCATTACTTGGGGGCATATGGCGATTTCAGGTCAATGGTGTATTGCACCGGGCTATGTGTATGTTCACGAAAGCATAGCCAGTGAATTTATTGATAAACTGAAAGCTTCCGTAAAAAAAATGTATGGTGAGGATCCGAGCCAAAGTCCTGATTTCGCAAGGATGATCAGCGAGCACGACACCGAGCGAGTGGCTTCTTATATCATTCCCGAAAAAGTGGTCCTAGGGGGACGATATGATGTGAAGGAGAGATATGTAGAGCCAACTATTTTATATCCGAGCAGCTGGGAAGATCCAGCGATGCAACAGGAAATTTTTGGGCCTGTATTTCCGGTTCTGATATACAATGATTTAAAAGAAATTGTAGAAATTATTAAACGTAAGCCGAAGTCTCTGGCTGCCTATTTCTTTAGTAAAAATCAGCAAAATATAGATTATTTCTTAAATTCAGTTTCTTTTGGAGGCGGCTGTATCAATCAGACCAACTTGCATTGCTGGATAGACAGCCTGCCATTTGGCGGGGTTGGTTATGCCGGTATGGGAAAATATTATGGAAAAGCAGGCTTTGATGCCTTGAGCAATACCAAAGCCATGCTGATTGGCAATCCGGATCTGGAACTGGATGTGTTTCCACCTTATGAAGGAAAAGACATTTCGAAAAATTTAAGTGTTTTTGGATAAATATGGAGCAACAAGAAGCTATTGATTTGATTGGAAAAGCGATACCGCAGCGTGAAAGTCCTCAATTATGGGCAGATCTGGGTTGCGGAAGGGGAACTTTCACTGGCGCATTGGCACACTTACTGCCAAAAGGAAGTCATATATATGCAATAGATGCTCAATCGCAAAACTTGTCAAAGGATATAGGGGACAATGTTTTCATTGATTTTATAAAAGCGGATTTTGAGATATTTGATTTTGATTTCTCGAACCTTGATGGAATTTTAATGGCGAATGCTTTACATTATATAAAAAATAAACAGTTGTTGATCCATAGGCTGGAAAAGTATCTGTCGGCAGATAAGAAGTTTATCATTGTAGAATACGATACTCAAATTGCGAATCAGTGGGTGCCGTATCCGATAGATTTTACAAACCTAAAAGAGTTGTTTACAGCCCTCGGTTATTCAAAAATTAGTAAAGTAGGAGAACAACGATCAATATATGGAAAAGGCAATCTGTATGCCGCTGCGATTGAAAAAACTAATTAGAAAATAAAAATATGATCTTAAGAATTATTAGTTCGATATTGATGCTTGTTGCAGTATTTATGGGTTTAAAGCAAGGTTGGGCGATGTTCTCCGGAAAACCTGAAATGTTAGCCATGTTCGGTAAATGGAATATCAATAAAACAGGCTTAATGGCTATTGGAGCAGTCACAATGTTAAGTGCATTATTGATCATTTTCCCAAAAACATTTGTGTGGGGGAACTTTTTGATGGCAGCGGGTATCCTATTGATTATCTGTTTTCATCTTTTTGACAGAGATCTTAAAGGAGTAGCCATCGAATTACCATTTCTCTTGCTGAATCTGATCATTATCTATTTACAGCATCCACTTAAAAACGGGTCATTATGAACAGTAAATTTCCAACGATTAAAACACTTCCGATCAGTCTTGTTCTTGCTGTTGGTCTGTCATTTACGGCCTGTGGACAATCAAAAACTCAAAAATCAGAAACAACAACTAAAGAAAAGCAAAAAATGGACACGAACCAACTGACAAACGAAACTGTAAAAGCAGCTTTTGGTGCATGGCAAAAGGGCGATAGCAAAACCTTTTTATCCTACTTTGCCACAGATGCAAAACTTTACGATGACGGCAATCCCCGCAACTTTCAAAATTTTGTAAAGGAAGCCTGTGGGCGTGAACGATTTACCAGCATAGAAAAGGTAGAAAATGAAGGAAAAGATATTACCGGAAACTTTCATACGGAAAGCTGGGGCGATTTCAAGACCTATTTTAAGTTTAGCATCAATTCGGATGGTAAATTTGACAGATTAGATATTGGGCAGGCTAAGTAATTGAATTCTAAAGTCTATTTCTGCTTCGATGAATAACACGATAGCTTTTCTTCAAAATAGAAAATACGAATTATTGCTTTTGGCATTACTTCAGCATCTTTTTATAGGCATTTTTCTGACCGATCTTCATTTTTACACAAGGGTCGTGTGGCCGATAAATATGTTGATATTGGGATTGGGAAGCATTTTTATATTTACAGGCAAGCACAGCTGGAGACATTGGTTCAGGAACATTCATTTTATAATCGTACTGCTCCTGCCTATTGGCATTCCTTTTTTTAAAGATGTACCTTGGTATTTCACATTCCTGAATATCAATTATGTCATATTTTTTGTATTCCTGTTTCTAGAATTATTGCGTTTCTTAATGAGGCCGGGATATATCAATAGTGATATCATTTCTGCTTCTGCATGCGGATATTTTTTATTGATAGAAATTTCAGTATTCCTCTTGCAGACTTTTGAGTATTCCGATCGCAGTTCCTTTAAAGGACTTGATACAACGTCTCCGGCAGGCATTTTTATAGACTTGGTCTATTTTTGTTCCATCACTTTCACCAGTATAGGCTTTGGAGATATTACGCCATCTACTCATATTACCAAATTGATTACAGCTTTTATCGGTATAGCCGGTCAATTTTATACCGTGGTGCTGGTCGGAATTTTAATAAGCAAATTTTCATCAAAAAATTAGTCATATGAATATAGGTTCCCATTATAAACTTTATCATTTTATTCCCTGGACAAGGGTAAAGATTTATAAAATGCTCGTTTTGAGTATTATTCCCACATTGCTGTTTTGTTTTGTAGGCTGGAACTGGCTTGCTATCCCCTGGGTTCCTGTTGCCTTACTGGGAACAGCGGCAGCATTTATTTCGGGGTTCAAAAATACCCAAACATATAACCGTAGCTGGGAAGCCCGTCAGATCTATGGGGCTATCATCAATAACAGCCGTAGTTTCGGTATTTTGGTAAAAGATTTTATAAGAACGGATGATAAGGTAGAGGAGTCCGCTTTACATCAGCAGGTTATTTACCGTCATTTTGCCTGGCTTACAGCATTACGATTTCAACTCAGGGAAACAAAAAGCTGGGAACATGTAAAGACAAAAAGCTACAATAGAGAATATCTACAATATTATAAAGTCCCTGAATGGGAGGGGAAAATTGAAGATGAACTCAAAGCTTATTTAAGTGATACTGAACTACAGTATGTGTTTTCTACCAAGAATAGAGCGACGCAGATCATTGCCCTACAGTCTGCCCAGTTGAGAAAACTGAACGAAGATGGTAAAATTTCAGATTACAATTATACGGCACTGGAAAATCAGTTCAAAGAATTGTATGATCAGCAGGGAAAATGTGAAAGGATCAAAAATTTTCCTTATCCAAGGCAGTTTTCAAGTATCAACCTCTATTTCACGAATGCTTTGTGTTTTCTGCTTCCTCTAGGGTTTTTAGGGGAGTTTTCAAAAATGATCGAAAAATTTGGAGACAATATAGTATGGCTTACCATTCCGTTTAGTGTGCTTTTAGGCTGGGTATTTTTGGTTTTAGAACAGATAGGGGAGAGTACGGAAAATCCATTTGAAGGCAATGCCAATGATATTCCTATTACCCAGATCAGCAGGAATATCGAAATTGATCTACGTGAGATGTTGGGTGAGAAAGAGCTTCCACCTGCCATACAGCCCGTTAATAATATTGTCATGTAAAAAAATAAAAAAATATGAGTATAGCATCTGTAAGAAAATGGTATCCGAAGGCGTTAACGTCTATTGATACCGTCAATCGGTTGTTGGACACGATTGAAACACATCTGGAATTAAAACCTAATCAGTTAATGCACGCGGACAGTATGTGCTGTGATGATGTCAATGCGATACAATATCCACCCAGAGCTTATGAAATGCTTGGCCCATTTCACATGGGTGGGCTTGACGGCTTTCCCTTTGCAGGTATTACAGGAATGAATGCCTTTGCACATCACGTTCCGGAAGACGGAGCGGTTGTCATATTTTATGCACCGCACATTGGGATTACCAAAGATGGAAATATAGGCGAGATAAGCAGGATAGGGCAGCGTAGTAATTCCGCCTGCTGTGGTGCAGCTAAAGGTGCTTTGGGAAAACTTTCTGCGGGTCAGATTATTGAAGGAAATGTAACATCACTGGATTTTCAGATGAATACTATTGAACAGATTTTCCTGCACAGCAAAGAAAGGATACTGAATGCAGAGAATCAGCTATTTGAGGCAACTGAAGTAATGTATGAAGCTATAGATGAACGCATTGAAGTATTGGTAAAAGAAACCAGATATCCTTGCAAATACGTAATCCTTGTAGGCGGCATTTTTATTAATGGCGATAAAGATATGGGATCATTCTGTCAATACAAAAAGTTTGAATACATCAACCTTGAATCGGGTGAAAGAAAAAGTCTGATGACCGAATATTATGAATAATTAAAAACTATCATCCAAAAATATCAACTGCGTGTGTTGCTTTTTTGATGTAAATAAGTAGGCAGAATAAAAAGAGCATTATTATTGATTAAGTATCCTTAAAAATGTTCTCTATTTTTATGATAAATTATGCCATTGAAATTGTTTAATAGTGAATTAGAATTTGTAAAGCCTGATTGGAAAGGCAATACGTTAAATAGTGACGGCTTGTATACTAACTTGTATGGCGATGATATTAAGGGGTTTGGTGATCTGTGGCGTTGGATGTCCAGCACCAGGCCACTTACAAAATTTAAAAAAGGACAAGCATCGCCCTTAAGTTGGAAACCTATAAGCAATATTATAGATAAAAGTAGAAATGGAATTATTCCTATAGGCCACGCCTGCTTTATTATTGATTTAAATAATATCCGGATATTAATTGACCCTGTTATTGCTCCTAATCGTTTTATGAAACGATATACAGAAGTGCCGTTTCAGATAAATGAGTTAGTTAATGTTGATTACCTTTTACTGTCACATAATCATCGCGATCATATTGATAAAAATAGTGTTATTCAGTTGTGCAAGTATAATCCTGGAGCCATTATTTTAACAGGGTTAGAAATCGGAAAAATTTTAAAAGGTTGGGGCTTAAAAAATGAAATTCAGGAAGCAGGATGGTATCAACGATATAAAACGAAAGAAAATCTTGCTATTGACTATTTACCAAGCCAGCATTGGTCAAGACGATGGATTACCGACACAAACCTAAACCTGTGGGGTTCGTTTATGATACAGGATAAGGTAGCCCAAAAGAATATTTACTTTGCAGGAGACAGCGGCTATGGGGATCATTTCAGTGATATTGGGTATGACTACAATATAGACTTGGCATTGATAGGAATTGGAGCTTATGAGCCTCAATGGTTTATGCACTCAGCACATACAGGGCCATCAGATGCGTTTAAAGCATTCAAAGACTTAAAAGCAAAGTACTGGATGCCTATGCATTATGGAACATTTGACCTTAGTGATGAACCCATTTATTATCCTGAAAAAATACTAAGGGAAAAACACCCTGAAGCACTTACCAATATAATCTGGATGCAAATTGGAGAGAAGATAACTATATCTTAAGTAGTTCATCTACAGCTAGCCAATATCTGAAGCTAAAAAACTCCATAACAGCGAGATGATATGCAATATGTTTATCATTTCTGATTTAAAAGCAAATGCATTACATAGCGTTACCATTCATTGCATTATAAAATTGCTATTTTAGTATAGCAAAGATAAAAAGCACCAAATTGGATAGAATTGAAGAGTTTAAACCGGACAATTTTAAAAAAATAATCAATGTCGACCGACTGGCTACCAAAGGTATTTTCAGCGATTTTGTGATTGAATCCCTTACTTCTTTAAATGAAAAGGCAATTCTACCTTCCGTTCCTCATCGTAAGACAGTGAACGATTTTGTTTTCATAACAAAGGGTGAGTTGTCAAAAATGGTCTGCTCGGATGTATTCATATTAAAGTCTGGAATGTTGATGCTTTTGCCTGCTTATAAGATCCGGACGATCTTAAAAAAAACAGGAAATATTGAAGGCTTTTACGGTCATTTTTCAGATGATTTCATCAGTGATCTTTCGTCTCAAAAAAAGTTAAAAGAAATTTATAATTATATTGAACTGATCTATAACCCTATTTTCAGTTTTGATAAGGAGGCTGAAAATCGAATTCAATATTTGCTACAGCAGCTCTTTTTACTTTATGAAAAAGATATGGGAGGTAGTCTATTAAAATCCTATTTAAATACCGTCCTGCATGAAATTGCCAATTTCATCCAAACGCTACCGTCGCCTGTATTTTCTCCGAAGGAAGCATTAATACAACGCTTTAGGAGATTAATTACTGATAATATTCAAGAGACCCACAAAATACAGGTGTATGCAGAAATGCTCAATATCACACCCAATCATTTAAATAAATGTGCAAGATCTGTAACAGGGAAAACGGCATCAGCTATTATAAACGAAGCACTAACCATGGAGGCAAAGGCACTTTTGTCATTACCCAACCATACGGTTTCTGAGACTGCATTCGTCCTGGGATTTGAAGATGTTTCCTATTTTTCCCGGTTTTTCAAAAAACATACCAGCCTTCAGCCTAGCGAGTATCGAAAAAAGATTGATTTATCCTAGTCTTTGATTTTTTTGTTCTACAATTATGATTAGGATCTGAAGAAATTTGTACTGTCATAAAAGTTAAGAACAAAAAATCAATGGACAGGATATTTTTAATTAATGTATTATTTCTTTTTTCCTTCAAAATTTTCGCGCAGGAAAATGCTGTTCGGGAAGTGAAAAACCCGCCTGTTGTGTTCGAAATTTTACCGGGAACAAGTGGATATGCGGCACAAATGACAGTTAATAAAACATTTCGTGACTTTCCTAAATTCGGATTTTTCAGTGTTACCAATTTTTCCTCGAAATGGAGGGAGACCTATTCCAGAGATATGATGAATCAGATTCATCTCACTTATCAGTTTGCCAAGGGGCTTAAGATTTTAGTAGGAACACATTATACACCCAATTCCGGTTTGCGTCCGAATACGGCGGTTTCATATACTTATTCCTCCCGAACACTTATGTTTTCCCTGATGCCAAGGATTGATTTGTCTAAAAATAGTAATTGGGAAGGATTTGCTATGCTGGAATATAAGCCGCAATTGAATCAGCACTGGAATATTTACACCCGGGTGCAAGGCCTGTATTGTGCAACGGTGAAAAATAGAGATCATGCAAGAAGCTATCTGATGCTCAGGGCAGGATTGAGTTATAAAGATTTTCGTTTTGGTTTAGGAGTCAATTGGGATGCATACGGACCAGAGAAAACAAGCAAAGAGAATTACGGAATTTTTATAGCTTCCAACGTCTTCAATTAAAAATGATCGGTAAGCAAAAAACATCTGCATTATTATTCCCAGCGAAATATGGTCATCAGTTGAAGCATAGGGGGGCGGATTATCAATTGTTTCAGATGCTGCTATAAACCGGGATACAATTTCAATAGGGTCACAATTAAATATTCAAAATAATGAAACACATAATTTTTAAAACTTACAGCACATTCACCGGATTAATATTACGGTGTACATTGGGCCTCATTTTTCTGCCACACGGCCTGCAAAAAACAGTAGGATTGTATGGTGGTGCAGGATTTACCGGGGCGATAAAAGTCTTTACCGAGCAGCTGCATCTTCCGGCAATTATAGCATTCGCGGTCATTATGATAGAATTTTGTGGGGCTGTTTGCCTCTTGTTGGGACTGGTTACACGATTCTGGGCAATTGCTTACGTAGGTTTATTGTTAGGTATCATGTTTACAACACATTTTGAAAATGGTTTTTTTATGAACTGGTTTGGAAACCAAAAAGGGGAAGGCTGCCAGTTTGATTTATTAGCCATAGGAATAGCAGTCGCTTTAATTGTGGAAGGCGGGGGCAAATATTCAATGGACACATATATTTTTCGAAAAATATCTTTAATATCAAAATAAAGTAATATAGACTTGAACATACAATCATATTTTGAAAAGATTCAATTTCAAAATATTGCCAAGCCAGATTATGAAACACTGACACAATTAATAAAATTGCAAACGCGGTTTATTCGATTTGAAGATGTTGATGCGTTTACTGGCACATCACCATCCCTGCAAATAGAACCTATTTTTGAAAAATTGGTTTATCAACAGCGTGGAAGTCCGAATTCTCTACTTTTAAAATAATCCAGTTTTTTTGGGAGAGGTCAATTAAAGTTCCGAAAAGTTCACCATAAAAAGTAAACATGGGATGAACATATTTGTGCTATCAATTTTAAAACATTAAAATAAAGAGAAAAATGACAAGAAACGATTTAAATGGAAAAGTAGTTTTAATTGCGGGAGGCGCAAAAAACTTAGGTGGATTACTAAGCCGTGATTTTGCAACAAAAGGTGCAAAAGTGGTAGTTCATTACAATAGCGAAAGTACAAAAGTAGAAGCCGAAAAGACTTTGGCTGAGATTAATAGCATAGGGGGGGGAGCATTTTTATTTCAAGCAGATCTCACCGATGTAAAGAATATCGTTAAGCTTTTTGATGCAGCAATCGAGAGATTTGGAGGTGTCGATATCGCTATCAATACAGTTGGAAAGGTTTTGAAAAAACCTTTTGCCGAAACGACTGAGGAAGAATATGATAGCATGAGCGAAATTAATTCCAAAGTGGCATATTTTTTCATACAGGAAGCAGGTAAGAGAATAAATGACAATGGAAAGATCAATACAATTGTAACATCCTTGCTTGCAGCATTTACTGGGTATTATTCTACTTATGCAGGAGCTAAAGCCCCAGTAGAGCACTTTACTCGAGCGGCTTCCAAAGAATTTGGAGGTCGGGGTATTTCAGTAACAGCTGTTGCTCCGGGACCGATGGACACTCCTTTTTTCTATGGTCAGGAAACAGATGATGCTGTTGCTTATCATAAATCAGCTTCGGCACTGGGTGGACTGACAGATATTAAAGATATTGCTCCTTTAGTGGAATTTCTCGTAACCGATGGTTGGTGGATTACCGGACAGACCATTTTTGCAAATGGTGGATATACTACTCGATAACTAAATAAAGAAGACGATGTGATACAGAAGTGTGCGCATTGTCTTCTTACTAAAAATTAAAAATTATGGCTAATCAGAATAACGTAATCAAAAAGCATGGGCGACATGTTTATAAAAAAAAGAAGGTATTATGTCTTGTTTCCAATGCAACTAGCCTTCATGGGATAGAGGTTGGATTCTTTGCAGAGGAAATGACCAGGCCTTTCTATGATTTTATTATTGCGGGTTATGATGTTGATGTTGCATCACCTAAAGGCGGGGAAGTGAAGTTTGATTCCCATAGCAATCCTGAAAATCCCGAAGGAGCTTATCCGAATGATCTGATTAGTATTGGTTTTGTACATCACAAGGAATTTAGTAAATGGCTGCAAAATACTAAGGCCATAACTGAAATTGATGTAAATGATTATGATGCAATTTGTGTGGCGGGTGGAGGGGCCCCGTTGATCACCTTTAAAGATGATATAGCGTTGCATCAACTTATTGCGGATTTTCATGAAGCAGGAAAAGTGATCTGTTTGATTTGCCATGGTACTTCTTTGCTTTTATGGACTAAATTAAAAGACGGAAAATTTCTAGCAGACGGTAAGACATGGACCGGATTTGCAGATAGTGAGGAAGATATTATTAACCAAATGTTTGGAATGACCGTCAATGACTATACTATTGAAACCGAAGCACGTAAAAATCCAAATACCAACTTTGAGGTGGCGGGACCATTGGAACCTTTTGCCATAAGGGATGGGAGATTAATTACCGCTCAACAGCAACATAGCAGTTATCTTGCGTCACAGCTCGTAATTGAAGCACTTTCTGAATAATTCAGCATACTTCTTCTATGTGCTAAGACCCTATCTATTGTAAAATGGTAATGTGACATATTGCCATAACTGGAGAAAAGGTATATTTTACATCTAATACATACTATATGTTTCCAAAAATTATCAATTCGATTTTAATCCTTGTAGCGGTATTTATGGGCTTTAAACAAGGCTATGCCATGTTTTCGGGCAAGCCCGAAATGATGGAAATGTTTGGGAAATGGGGCTTTACCAAAACCGGCTTAACTGTAAATGGTCTTATTACAATAGTTGCCTCGCTACTGATTCTATTTCCAAAAACCTTTATATGGGGCAATTTTTTGATGGCAGCGGGGATTTTATTGATTATTTGCTTCCATTTATTGGACAAAGATTTGAAAGGAATGGCGATTGAAATTCCATTTCTATTATTGAATCTTATTATTATCTATTTGCAGCATCCTTTAAAATCAGCCGTTTAATTTCGCTTTAGATCATTATGTTGCGGTAACCACCGAAGGAGAGTCAGCAGGAGTAGAGCAGATATTTGCTAGCGATTTCAGCCAAAAGGTTCAAGTTTCCAATGCACAGTCTATCAGCCGAAGTACTGTAATCAAATCCCTGAAAAAACAAAAGGGAGAGAAACTGAACTGTGAAGTCAACACGCAGATCATTGAAGAGTCAGCAGATTATATGATTGCTAAAGTGACCCTAACATTTGAGAATTTCAGCAAAACTGATCTTGTGACTTTGATGCGTGAAGATAACAGCTGGAAAGTATCCAAATCGATCAAATCGTATAAATAGATTTTAAAGACTAGATGTCTGTCATAGCATGCTCAGGAGAGCCATCAGTGAATCCTATGTTTATGTAAAGCCACATCGTGAGATGTGGCTTTTTACGTCAAAAAGGGCCTGATGTTGATTACATACTCTCTCTTTGCATCTTCTTGTACAGCAATTATTGGACAGATCCTATGGTTTTCAAAAGCCAATGTTGTTATCGTGAGACTTTACCTTGTTCATCTAAAGCCTTGACGATGGCCATGCCTACAGCCTTGGCCGATTGCGGATTTTGGCCGGTGACCAATCTGCCGTCAACGGTAACATGGGACTGCCAAGGTTCGGATTTTTCATAAATTCCACCTATTTCCTTTAGTCTATCTTCAAGTAAAAAGGGGACGATATTGCTTAGTTTTACAAGCTCTTCTTCTTCATTGCTAAAGCCATTGACATTTTTTCCTTTTATCAAATATTCACCGGTGCTCAGTTTGATGTTGGTTAAGCCAGCAGGTCCATGACATACAGCTGCAACAACGCCGTTTGCCTCATAAATTTCGCCAGCAATCTTGGCGATTGCCGAGTCGAAAGGCAGATCCCACATCGCACCATGTCCTCCGGCGTAGAAGATGGCTTTGTATTCTTCAGGTTTTACCTGAGAAGGTTTGAGTGAATGAGTGATTTTATTGTGGTAGTATTTATCCTGCCAGAATTTTTTGTTAACGGGATCATTCAGGTCAAAACCATCCACAGGTGGATTTCCACCCTGTGGGCTAACGAAATCAATCTCATATCCAGCAGCTGTTAAAACTTCCCATGGATGTGAGACTTCACCGAGATAATAACCTGTTTTTTCGCCTGTATTACCTTTTGTATCGTGGCTAGTCACTACAAATAAAATTTTTGGTTTTCGATTTGTTGCATAGCAATGCGTCAGCACCAGGATTAATAAAGCCGAAAATATACCTATTTGTCTAATGAGTTGTGTTGCTTTCATATTGTTGTGATTTTCGTTTTGTTGGAACAAATTTCTTGATTTCGTATAGCAATTTACCGTGACCTAAATCACAAAATTAAAATCTACCTCCCCATTCCCGCCATTCACCGAGTTTTCCTGTCTGTTGGTCTAAAGCCCATAGGCTAGGGGCGTATTCT
>NZ_DLJD01000042.1:0-23302 GCF_002484085.1 Sphingobacterium sp. UBA7625 | reverse complement strand
GGAGTGGTGCAAAGATAGGGAGATTACTAACAAACTTCCAAGCCTTTTGTTTTATTTTCTTTTGATATCACCCTAACTAGCTGGACATGTGGCTGATTGTTTTTGCAGAACAGGGTTGAGGAAGCCTAAAATGGAGAATCGTGTACCGCAGAAAGGACATGGCAATGCAAAAACAACCCTATGGGCATGGGTTTACCCTTATTTACAGTATCCTGATGCCCGGATGGAGGATTTCGGGTCCTTTCCGGAACGGAAATCGGAACTCAGGCCCGGCGGATGCCGTGGAAAAGAAAAGGGAATCGAGCACAGGTGCGGAGACGCTGGATCGGAAAGGCCAGCGAAGCAAGGTCTAAGGTCAGATAACAGTAGACCTCCAGGGGAACTAGAGCGCACCCCGGCCGGATAGGCAAAAGACCAGGACCGGAAAACTCCCAATGAGCCGGATCACCCCGGTCAGGGAGACCGAATCCTGGGCAGGCATAAAAGCCGTAGCCCGGCAGTCCGCTTGGGCCATAGAAAAACAAGGCAGAAGCAGCAACAGCAATGCCGATACAGATCCAATGTTTAGTTAGGGTTTACTTAGGTTTTGTTTAGGTTTAGTTTAGGTATTCATTAGGTTTTACCTAATGAATACCTAACTAAATCCTAACCTAAATCTAGCTTACTTCTAAACTATTATAAAATCAATACTTGAACAGATCATAACATAACTAAAAGCGGAGGTGCGACATGAACAATCCCAAATCCGACCTCTCTAAATTCGCTTGGACCAACCATTTAGGTCGCGATCAAACCCGATTCGGAAGCGAACAGTGCCAGAACCGCAGCCAAAAAAAATTGATATAAGCTAACAACGCGTAAAATTCAGTGGAAACGCAGTTTTTTGAAGTTGAAAAGTCAAAAATCATGAATTAAGCCGTATATTCGGATAAAAGAAATATTTAATCAACATTCCCGATTTTGAACGAACTTTTCAAAATTTACCAGCTTGATGCGAATGAAGCACTACGCATCCAAGAATCGAAAAACGAAATACATCAACATGATTTCGAAGAACTGATTATCGGTGTCAAAGGACAATTAAAACATTTTATCGATTTTAAAGCGGAAACCTATACAGCTCCGTTCATCAGTTTTATCGCGCAAGGTAAAAATCATCGGGTAACACCTCTCCTATTGGACCAAGAGATCGACTTTTGGGTAATCAGATTTAAAAGCGAATTCATTCCCGAAACGACCTTCCAGCTCTATGCGCATTTTCACGAAAATGCGACATTAACCTTTTTTCAGCCCTCCTGTTTTTCCAGGTTGGTGATTTTGTGCCAACTGATGCAACAGGAAACGCAACAAGCCGTAGCTGACTATGCGGTAATTAAGCAGTTGTTAAGCACAATATTTATTATGATAGAGTCTGAGCGGAAAAAACAATTTCCTGCTACACAACAACAATTAAAAAACCAAAGTACAACATTCACCAGTTTTCTATCTATACTGGAAGAAAATTATCGACGACCGGAGGGCGTTAACTATTACGCGGAAAAACTTTTTATGTCTGCCCGCAATTTAAATCTGATCTGCCAAAGTATATTGCAACAAAGTGTATCGGAGATCATCGAAACAAGAAAACTGATAGAGGCCAAAAACCTGCTGCTAACAACAAATAAAACCATTTCAGAAATAGGTTTCGAATTGGGCTATCAGGAAAAAGCTTATTTCACCAATGTTTTTAAGAAGAAAGCTGGGATGACCCCATCTGAATTTAGACATGAAATTCAGAAGCTGATTTCCGAATAATACAACAATTTGGCTAAAAAACAATACCTGATACCGTTCCAGACCACCTAATTTTGTACGAATAATTAACGCTATTCGTATCATTCAAATGCGTAGAAAGGATTTTATCAAAATTATGGCAACACTCCCCCTATCAGGCATAGCAGGCCCCGCAAGTTCATTACGTAAATTTTCTACTGACCTTGCTGCTACAGACAAATTTCCGGTTCTTTTTTTAGGACACGGAAGCCCCATGAATGCCATTGAAGACAATGAGTTTGTCCAAGGGTTCAGAAAAATAGGACAGACATTCGAAAAACCGAAAGCAATCTTAGTGATCTCAGCACACTGGGAGACACGTGGAACATTTGTTACGGCCATGGAGCATCCGGCTACAATCCATGACTTTGGCGGTTTCCCGCAAGCTTTGTTTGACGTGCAATACCCTGCCCCCGGAAGCCCCTCATTAGCCCATGAGACAAAGCGCATCGTTACAAAAACAGCGGTTCATCTAGACGATAAATGGGGCTTGGACCATGGCTCCTGGTCTGTTGTCAAACACCTGTACCCCAATGCTGATGTTCCCGTTATTCAGATGAGTATTGACTATACCCAGCCTGCTTCCTATCATTATGAAATTGCGCAACAACTGGCGGAACTACGGAAAAAAGGTGTCTTGATTATTGGAAGTGGAAATATGGTCCACAACCTCAGGATGGTTGTCTGGGACAAACTCAATACAACAGGATATGCTTACGAGTGGGCTACCCTTGCCAATGATAAGATGAAAAAGTTTATTCTGGATGGCAATCATCAGGCTTTAATTGATTTCAGGCAGCAGGGAAAAGAGTTTGATCTAGCCATCCCTACACCGGAGCACTATCTTCCTTTAATCTATAGCCTGGCTTTACAGGAAAAAAATGAAGATTTATTTTTGTTCAATGACAATTCTGTAGCAGGCTCCCTCACCATGACCTCATTAAAAATCGGATAATGAAAACGACGGGATTTCTTATGGATGTTTTGACGGTAGCGCAGAGATCGGTACATTTGTCTTATAGAATGCATAATCGCTTAATTTAAATCATGGCAACGAAACCTGTTATCGAAATCGAGTACTGTCCAAAATGCAATTGGATGTTGCGTGCGGCCTATATGTCCCAAGAAATCCTGAGCTCGTTCACAGAAGATATCCATGGGGTACTGCTTATTCCAAGTGAAATTTCAGGCCGCTATACCATACGCATAGACGGAAAAGAAATCTTCGATCGAAAGAGAGCCGGCCGATTCCCGGAAATAAAGGAGCTAAAACAACTGATCCGGGATATTGTCGCTCCTGAAAAATCATTGGGACACTCGGACAAAACTTCCTAGCATTCTTTCAATATAGCATAAATCGGATTTTATAAACTTCTTCTTCTTAGCACCTTTGTGTACACTAAATGGACAATCATGACTATTCAACAAGAAGTAGATTTTCAACGTATCGCCAAGGCAATACATTTCTTGCAGGAAAATTTTAGAACTCAGCCCACATTAGGGCAGATCGCTTCCCATGTCTACATGAGTGAAGCTCATTTTCAACGGATGTTTACCTCTTGGGCAGGAACAAGCCCAAAGAAATTCCTGCAATATATCAGTTTAAATCACGCAAAATCATTATTGAAAGAAAACAATATTGCAGAAACCACCTTTCAGCTGGGTCTTTCAAGTAGTAGCAGGCTGCACGAACTCTTTATCAATATCGAAGGGATGACACCCGCTGAATACAAGAATGAAGGCGCCAACTTACTCATTTCTTATCATTACTATGAAACGCTTTTTGGTCCTATCATTATCGCTTCTACCTCAAAGGGCATTTGCCATATTGCCTACGAAGAAGATAAAGACGCTGCGCTCAAGACACTCCAAAAGCGTTTTCGAAACGCCAAATTTATACAGCAAGGAGATATCATGCACGAAAATGCATTAAAAGCACTAAATCCACAGGATAATGACATCGGTCAGGTGAAATTGCACCTCAAGGGGACGGAATTTCAATTGAAAGTATGGGAAGCACTATTAAAAATTCCGATGGGTAATTTAAGCACTTATGGTTCAATTGCTTCTCAAATTGGCAATCCCAAGGCTTCACGCGCAGTGGGCACTGCTGTTGGCAGCAATCCGATTGCGTATCTGATTCCCTGTCATCGGGTTATTCAAAACAGTGGTATATTTGGCGGTTATCGTTGGGATCCGATGCGGAAAACAGCGATGATTGGTTGGGAAAGCCTCCATGCCGCAATATAAAAAAACAAAACGGCAAGGATATCATGGAACTCTTCGACAATCTTTTTGATGGAAACAAAAATATACTACCCTATGATGGGACAGTCAATTATTACGGCAAAATACTAGATCAGGCCCAAGCAAATCACTATTTCGACCGGTTAATGGATTCCATCGAATGGGTAAATGATCGCGCTATTATTTTTGGAAACGAAATTATCACCAAACGCAAAGTTGCCTGGTACGGCGAGCAGGCCTTTGAATATAGTTATTCCAACACCACAAAAAGGGCTCTCCCTTGGACAAAAGAACTTCTCGAGCTAAAAGCACTTGCTGAATTGAAAACACAGGAAACCTATAATTCCTGCTTATTAAATCTATATCACAATGGTGACGAAGGCATGGCCTGGCATAGTGACGGAGAAAAAGACCTGAAAAAAAATGGGGCAATTGCTTCTTTAAGTTTTGGAGCCGAAAGAAAATTTGCGTTCAAACATAAAACCACAAAAGAAAAGATAGATCTTATTTTAGGAAATGGTAGTCTCTTGGTCATGAAAGGCTTCACACAGACCTATTGGTTGCATCGGCTCCCCCCTACAAAAAAAGTTTTTAAACCACGTGTCAATCTTACTTTCCGAACCATCGACAATTTTCTTTAAAAACATCTGAATCATAAATGCAGTTCATTTAAACCGAATTATATACGTCGTGAGGAATATCAGCACAACATTTATGACTTGAGCAAGCATAAACTTTATCGGGTGAGCAATTGGATCAATCTCTCCTGACGCAGCGATTGATCCAATTGAATTGATACATTAGTTTACTGCTTCCCAAACGTTATCTTTGGCTGTGTAATCCATGAAAACACCCCCATCCAGCGTAATCTTTTTTATCTTCTTAGGTGATGACCAGGTAATTGTTGCCTGTTTTTCATTGGGCTGCCAAATCGAAGGCGTCTGATGTTTTGTTTCCAAAGTGCCGTCCGCATAGGTGATCAAGACATCAAAAGGAACGGCAAATCCGCCAACATTAGCGATCGACAGGGTATTTTTATTATCAGCTTGTTTTAGGCTATCCACCTTTAAATCAATATAATTATTGGTAAAATACCAGTTTTTCCAAAACCAATTTAAATTCTGACCCGCTCCAGCATTGATGCTGTAAAAGAAATCCCATGGTGTCGGGTGCTTACCATGCCATAGATCCATATAATGATGTAACGCTTTTTTGAATTGTGTATCGCCAAGATAATCCCGCAGCGCGATATACGATAAGGCGGCTTTGATGTAGGCATTATTTCCATACCCCAGACCATTCAGTTGTGAAGTCATCGTAATCAATGGCTGGTCCTCCTCGGTCGATGGATCGAAGATATATCGTTTCACACGCGAATCTTTAAACAGCTCCTTATTCTTTTCGGCGCCAATCTCTGCATTACCGATCCAAAATTCCAGAGCCGTAGCCCAGCCTTCATCCATATACCCATATCGGGTCTCGTTGATCCCCATATAGAAAGGGAAATAGGTATGGGCGATCTCATGATCCGCTGTTTGTCGGGCATCAACCAAATTATCGGGCACACTCGAATCATTGATCATCATCGGGTATTCCATATCCGCAAATCCCTGTATTGCTGTCATCGTGGGGTAGGGATAGGTCACTCCGGGCCAGTTTTTCGAAAACCATTCAATACAGTATTGCTGCCAGCCAATATACTGTTCAAAATCGGGCGTGCCAGCAACATAGCTGGATTGTACACTAACGCGTTTCGTTCCCAAGTCTACACTGGCCGCATCCCAAATATAATTGTCACTCACACTGAAACAAAAATCAGGAACATAAGTCGCTTTAAATTTCCATTTGTTCCATTCCTGTTGTACCGTCACCTTGCCCATTTTCATCTCGGAGGCTGTAGCAACATGGATAGGTACATCACTCTGTTTCGATTGCTCAAAGCGTTCTAAAATAGGCTTCTGCAATACTTCCGCCGCATTCTGAAGCTCGCCTGTAGCCCATACGACAAAATTTTTAGGAACAGCAATTTCAAACTGATAATCATTAAAACCATTATAGAACTCCTGTCTACCGTTATGCTCCAAAACATCCCAGCCATTGTAATCATCATAGACAGAAACACGTGGATAGGAATAAGCACAATAGAAAGTAGATGCGTTAAGCATGCCATCGCGGTCGCTCTCAACCGATAAAGGATACTCCCAGCTGATCGCTAGGGTCGTCACGGTACCGGGGAGTATTTTCTGTCCAAAATCACCAAGTTTCACTGTGCCCCAATCCGCACTATTTACCTCATAAACCTGTCCGTTGAGCGTGAATGATTTTATTTTCAGCCCCGAGGTCAAATAATCATCCGAGGCATAGTTAGCACGCACGGCATTGGGCTTGTGCACATTATTCACAAATCGGATAGCCAATTGCTTCAGTGTATCAGGGCTGTTATTGGTATATAAAATTGTCTCATTTCCACGAACAGTCCTCGTCGCAGGATCCAATTGTACCTTGACATCGTATTTTCCAAAGTTTTGCCAGTAATTTTTACCGGGCTCTCCGGTAGTGGTTCGTGTACCTTTTTCAATGGCTTGTTTAATATTTCTGGGTGTATAGAGCTCCTGCGCGCGTGTCAAGCCTGTCATCAATAGTAAAGCCAAACCGCAGCGATATATGTTTTGTCTGATCATATCTCCGAATTAAATAATCAAAACTAAGATAAATTTGCGCTTATTTCCAAGTTTAATTACGGGATTCTCCCTTACTGCCAAAAATATTCCGCCCCGCACCGTTGAGCCGTAACCCCGGATCATTCATCCGGACCGATAGCCTTTACACGCTTATCCGTTTATGCCAATATCAATGTTTTACGGAATTGGCTTTGCCCGATTAGAAAACATTTTAATATTTTTGACGTTTAAATCTAAGATAAACCCGAAGGTATGCAGCGACTATTACGTAATCACTATTTATTCACTTTCTGTTTTTTACTATCGTGCCTACTGCTGATATCCAATACGCTTGTAGCTCAATCTGAAAGCGAAATAGATTCTGCTTCATTCTATAAAAAACAACGCGACTCGATTTTGGCAAGCCAATATGATATATCGGACTTAATCGGTCGCATTATTCACCCTAAACGCAAAAAGGAACGATCGAGCAAACGTTCTCCGATTACGCTAATGCCTAATATCGCCTATAACCCTACGATCGGTGGACAGATCGGTGTCAAAGCCGTTGCGGGGAAAATATTGGGGGACCCAAAGACGACAACTATGTCAATTGCGGCAACATCAGCGTCCATCACGACCAAAAACATTATGGTCTTCTACATCAGCCATAATGTGTTTACCCCAAACAATAAACTGAATTTTCAAGGAGCTTTCGCTTTGGTCAAAATGGTTGCATTGGATGCGGGTTTGGGTATGACTCCTTACGGCAAATGGAACAATGAAGAAGAGGAAATACTTGCGAATCCCGAACATAAAAAATATGGTGCCAAATACAATGCCTTTACGTTTAATGAGAAGGTCTACAAAAAGGTTGCCGATGATTTGTTTCTAGGAGCTGGATTAGCATTCGACCTTCGTCGAAAGATAACAAGCAGTGGTCCTAACGGGAATATTACACCAAATACCATTTACACGGAAAAACATGGTTTTGCCCCAGATAGCTATAATTCAAACGGACTGTTGCTAAATATGCAATACACCACCCGAGATAATCCCAACAGACCTTATAAGGGAATCTATTCGGATATAGGTCTGCGATGGAATACAACCTTACTGGGCAGTAGCAAAAGTGCCGTCCAACTCACGACTGACTTTCGTAAATACTTTAGTGTATCGCAATCCGATCCCGCACATGTGCTTGCATTCTGGTATTGGGGTTCGTATAAGCTGGGCGGTGTCCTCCCTTACTTTGATCTGCCGGGGACAGGAAGGGATGCCGCTGTAAGAACAGGCCGTGGCTATACAATTGGTTATTTTAAGGGGATATCTTTTGCCTACGCAGAAACGGAATATCGCTTTCCAATTTTAAAAAACCGTTTTTTGAGTGGTGCAGCATTTTTTAATCTCCAAAGTGCAAGCGATGAATTAGGGACAAAACTTTTTGAAAGATGGCAACCGGGAGGCGGCGCAGGATTACGCGTCCTGTTTAACAAAGCCACCCGGACAAATCTCTGTTTGGACTACGCCATAGGAAAATATGGATCCCGTGGATTCTTCCTCGGATTGAATGAAGCGTTTTAATTTAATGGAAAGCAGCAAGACTTCTTTTCTATAAAATCATTAAATTAGCCGATATTGTAGCTTCGCCTAAAATCCGATAGGCGGAGCCTCCCATTGAAGATAAATACGCATGAATTTACAGACGATTTTTCTATACTTTTTGCTTTTTGGATTCGCTTCCTGCCAGCAGACAATTCAATCTAATTCTCAAAATATACCGACAAAAGATAGTGCGGTCAACAACCAAAATCGGCAGGTGGCTGAAAGCCCCCGTATAGTGAAACCTCTACTTGATACATCCACCTATGCTAATCCGCGAACCGAAGAGACGGCTAATCAGCAACGACAACAGCTCGTCAAATTGGCTGATGAGGGGCTCTTTGAAAAATTACATCTAAAGTTGCTTAAGGACCTTGCCGAAAACCAAAAAAATTATTTCGAAAGCCATACAAACCTCGATTTGCTGGCTCACACAAATGGGGATATCTTTGGCAACAAGGAAAATGATGTTGCTTATGTCGTTTATGATAAAGAAAAACATCAAATTGAAATCATTCTTTTTGACCAGCAGAGCAAACGGTTTAAAACATTGTATCGAGATGTACATGTATCCAATTTATTGCAACAATCCGATTGTTACTATACCAATGGCACAATAGATTATAGCATTGCCGCCGAACTGATCTATCAGGAAGACTATATCCGTTCGAGTCAATCAAATTACTTGATCGATGACAAGGCATTCTCCATTGATGATATCTCAAAAAATAACAACATCGATCTGAAACGGGGATGCCTAAGCAAAGATTTTTCGAAAAATAGCATGGCTAATACCTTGTGTATACCGACAAGTTCAGTATATGCGAATTATCAATACCTAAAATACAATAAGACCAAAGAGATTTTTGAAATTTACTTTAGCCAAGAATTTGCGGACTAGCCGATCGAACCATTAGCCATGAAAAGAAATTACGTACTCGCCGCCCTTTGTCTATGTGGCAAATTATATGCACAGACTACTGACAGCACCAACAATAGGCTTGAACAAGTGGAGATTAAAGCTTATTTTACTAAACAGCCTTTATTAAAACTAACCTCATCGGCGGCTGTGTTAAGCCAGCAACGTTTACAATCACAGCAATCGCCGGCGCTTGTCTCCGTTATGAATACGGTGCCCGGATTACGTATGGAAGAGCGTTCCCCGGGGAGTTACCGACTGGCACTGCGTGGCAGCATGCTGCGTTCTCCGTTCGGTGTACGTAATGTAAAGATCTATCTGGATGACTTTCCGCTCACAGATGCAGGTGGAAACACTTATTTAAACCTGGTCGACCCTTACACGATAGACCAGATCAATGTTTTGAAAGGTCCTGATGGTTCCATTTATGGTGCAAACTCCGGTGGTGTAATTTCACTCTACAGCAAAGGTTATAATACCCTGACCGAGCCCGAAGTCAACCTACAGCTAACAGGAGGTTCGTATGGGTTATTTCAACAGCAGCTCAATGCCATGCTGCCCATAAAGCAGAAACAACAGTTGGCCATCAATCAAAGTTGGACGCGTAGTGACGGGTATCGACAGCATTCATCTTTGAATAAGAAGAACATCCAGCTAAACTACAATTGGCAATATGCCAAACATGCTGAACTAAAATTTACAGGGTTTTACACTGATCTGGGCTATCAGACTCCCGGCGGCCTGACTATTGCACAAATGGATGACGATCGACGGCAGTCCCGCCCCAAAGCTGGGCCAAACCCAAGTGCGGCTGAACAAAAAGCAGCAATCTACGATAAAACATTTTTCGGAGGTCTGAGCAACCAAACGAATATCAGTTCCAATTTAACCTTATTTGCCAGTGTTTTCGGTTCATCCAACCAAATTAAAAATCCTTTTATCACAAATTATGAAAAAAGGGATGAGAAAAATCTGGGGACGCGACTATATCTATCCTATGTCGACCGGGTCAGCAAAAACTTAAAGTATGAACTGCAATTTGGTTTAGAAGCACAAAAAGGCTGGTACGATATTGACAATTATGATAATAACCAGGGGAATATAGGTAATCCGCAAGCGAAAGATAAATTGGAAAACAGCCAGCAATCATATTTTGCACGCACACAGTTATCTTGGCTGGAACGCCTTCAAGTCGAATTATCTGTCGGACTCAATGAGAACAAAATCGCTTATCAACAGCGCTATCCTGTAGCCCAGGCGGATAAAGCACAGATCGATTTCGGGAATACCTGGATGCCACGGGCAGCTGTTTCCTACCAGGCTACAGCAACTTTCGCCCTTCGGGCCTCGATCTCAAAAGGATTTTCTGCGCCGACAATTGCTGAAGTACGCTCATCCGACAATATAATTAATAACGAACTCAAGCCGGAGACCGGCACCAACCATGAATTTGGTGTTCGATGGCATTTGTGGAACCGTCGAGTTATTTTTGATGCCTCAGTGTATAGTTATCAAATGAATGATGCCATTATTCGACAAGTACGTGAAACGGGAGCAGAATATTTTCAGAATGCAGGAAAGATAGACCAAAAGGGAATCGAAGCCTCTATATTGACCTACTTGATGACTCCAAAATCTTCGGGGATAATCCGTAGTTTACAGGTGGGGAGCAATTTCTCGTTAAATCATTATGCTTTCAAAAATTATAAGGTAGGAGATAAAGATTATAGTGGCAACAAACTAACAGCGGTACCGAAAACAGTTTGGGTCAATACCTTAAATGCCCTTTTTCCCTACCAAATTCGATTGGATCTTCTTTCGAATTTAACCGCCGCAATACCATTGGATGATGCCAATACAGTCTATGCCAACCGCTATCATCTTTTACAGGGCAAAATATCGTGGAGTACAGCGATAGGTCAAGGATATCAGCTCAATCTCTTTGTCGGTGCCGACAATTTGTTGAACCAAAAATATAGTCTCGGCAATGACATCAATGCTTTTGGTGGCCGATATTTCAATCCTGCTCCCCTGCGAAATTATTATGGCGGTATGAGTTTTCATTTTTAATCCCCTGATATATGGAGTTCCATCAATATACGTTGACAACAATAGATTTCGGTTCAGTAAGCCGTTATTCTTATTTTTCTTGGATGGATAGTGCCCTGGCAAATATTCAAGTCAATGTCGTGGAGATGGAATTCAATCAGGCGACCTTTCAGGTCCTCGAAAATTACAGGGATTTCCGGGTGATGGTTATCTACAGATCACCTGTAACTTCGCTTTTCTGCAATTGTGGGGAGACAGGTTTCTGTAGTCACCAGAAAGCGACATTAACAAGGCTATTCGGACAAGAAAACTGGTTGTCTTTTTTTGACTTTAACCGGTATCGAAATCTTTTAAAAAAGATTGCTGTACAATATGGTTTAGAACATGAGCCCTTATTGGAAAACTATTTTTCAGCACATATTAAAGATGCAGCGCTGCAATTTGTTCTCAAAGATAAACACCTGACATCCATAGACGATTTTGATCTCCTGGAACCACAAACAAGACCCACTAAAATTCACAGTGAACAACTGCATAGCTTCATTGTACTGACACGTAATCGCTATTATAAACAATTACAGGTCCTGCTATGTCAGGCACCCCTGTCTAAATCGGGCACGCCGAAAAACCCAATTTCCACAGTGGAGAGCCAATCACGGATCTGGCAAACAGACTCCATTGACGAAACCCAGTTTTTTGCGGCGATCAGCCAATTGGCTCAACCCCTACAACAGACAGATACACCCATTGGCCGAAGTCTGCGGGCCATTGCCAAGAATCCTTTGGCCCTGGATTTTTTCCTTCATGATTATGAAAAAGCAGAAAATATAACGGCTACTTCCTTATCTCCGATTCAAATCGGTCTCAGCAAAGGCGAAATCAAACTGCTGATCGAACAGCGCGGTTCCTTTTATTGCATTAAAGGAGAATTATCCATTCATGGCATTACCTACGAACTACAGGATCTGACTATTCTTTTTGATCATTTTATCGCCATAAAAAAGTACCTATATCTTGTTGAGAATAAGCTTCATCTCAAACTGATTCGTTTGTTTGGAAACAAAGGAAATGAGCTGCGTATACACCGGAATAAGTTTAAAGAATTTAACGAATTATTCCTGGCCCCTCTGGCCAATTCGGTTGCGTTAAATTTTAAGGATATCCCCAAGGCGAATAAACCGCAACTGAAAGAAAACCTCTACTATCAGGATATGCAAGCACTTATCTTCCTGGAGGAATCGGAAGATTTTGTAAATATCATTCCTGTCATGCGTTACGGTGATGTTGAGGTTCCGATCCTGAGTAAAAGAAATATATTTGGAACAGATGCGAAAGGATCCCAATTTTTGGTAGAGCGGAAAAAAGAGGCTGAAACAAAAGTCATCTCACTGCTCCTCAAGCAGCATACTTATTTTCAGGAGCAATTGGATGATGATAGTTTTCAACACCTTTATTTACACCGTAAATATTTTCTCGATAAAAACTGGTTTTTAAATGCATTTGAAGAGTGGCACCAACACGGAGTCCAAATCATTGGATTCAATACCATACGAGGCAATAAACTGAGCAGGTTCAAAGGCAAAATACAGATCGAGGTATTAAGTGGACAAAATTGGTTTAATGCCAATATTCAAGTCAAATTTGGTCCCAAAAGTGTCTCGCTTAAGAAACTGGAAAAAGCAGTCCGCAACCGTTCCCAATTTATTCCCCTGGACGATGGCACACTTGGTGTCTTACCTCAGGAATGGCTGGAAAAATTTGAGGCCTATTTTAATGCTGCAGAAGTCATTGAAGACGAACTTCTTCAGATTCCCAAATTCAAGTTTAATGAAATCGACCAGCTCTTTTCCAACGAAGAGATGGATCATGCCGTATCCGTCGAGATCGACTATTTAAGAAATCAGCTCTCCACATTAGCAAGCTACCCGCCGGTGCAATTACCCGACATTTTTGTCGGCGATTTGCGTCACTATCAGCAGCAAGGGTTACAATGGCTCAACTTCTTGGACAAATTAAATTTTGGTGCCTGCCTGGCGGATGACATGGGGCTGGGAAAGACAGTTCAAATCCTGGCCTTTCTGGCCACTCAAAAAGCAAAAGGCATAACGACACCAACATTGCTGGTTCTCCCTACGACGCTGATTTTTAACTGGAAGCGCGAAATTGAGCAATTCTTACCTTCTTTTAATACACTCGTCCTAGAGGGGCCAAACCGACGCGACATAAGCGAGCAGTTTGAAGAACTGGATATCGTGCTTATTTCTTACCATAATCTACTGACCGACATCAATAGGTTAAAGAAACTGACCTTCAATTATGTTATACTCGATGAGTCTCAATACATAAAAAATCCGGATTCACAGCGGTACAAAGCGGTAAATTTACTGTGCGCTCGAAATCGTATCATACTAACAGGAACACCTATTGAGAATAATACCATGGATTTGTTTGCGCAGCTTTCTTTTGCCATTCCGGGTTTATTGGGAAATAAAAAGTACTTTAAAGACGTCTATACGACGCCAATTGATGCTTTTCACGACCGCAAAAGAAAGAAGATGCTAAAGGAAAAAATAAAACCCTTTATCCTTCGAAGAACAAAACGGGATGTATTGGATGATCTTCCCGCAAAAAATGAATTGGTACTCTATTGTGAAATGAAAACCGCACAGCGACGGATATATGATCTCTATGAAAAAGAATTTCGGGAGTTTATCTCTGCTAAAGATGGGGATGAAATCAAGAAAAGTCCGATGCACGTTCTGAAAGGTCTGACCAAATTACGACAGATCTGCAATTCCAGTAAATTGCTCCAGAGCGAAGATTTAACGTCTGCCGAAGATTCAGCAAAGATTGAAATGCTGATCGAGCAAATCCAGCATAAAAAAGATCAGCACAAAATCATCGTGTTCTCGCAGTTTGTCAGCATGTTGCATCTGATTAAAGAAGCGTTGGATAAAAATGGAATACCGTCGCTCACCCTCACCGGTCAATCGCGAAACCGGGGACAGCTTGTCAGTGATTTCCAATCGAACGAAGATAGCCGGGTTTTTCTGATTAGCCTCAAGGCCGGAGGAACGGGGCTTAACCTCACTGCTGCGGATGTGGTTTATCTCGTTGATCCCTGGTGGAATCCGGCTGTGGAACAACAGGCGATTGATCGTATCTACCGTATTGGCCAACAAAAGAATGTCACCGCAGTACGTCTGATCAGTCCAAATACCGTTGAGGATAAAATTCAGGCGCTTCAGCAGCATAAAAAGGAAATCAGTAGCACTATTCTTGAGGATGGAGGAAGCTTAGATGCTTTTTACCTTGATAAGGATTATTTACTTAAGATTTTACGGTAGGATTTATTGCCTTACAGCTTTTTAATTTAGTTATTCAGTTATCTGATAATTTGCTTTCTATATTTCGAGTCAATTATATATTTTACTCCCTTAGCATCTACAAAAACAGGCTTACCCTCATATCGTTCATCGGTCTGTTTGTCCAAAGCAACGCGGTATAATGCACCTGAACGCGAAGAAGAATACCTGATATCTCCTTGATGTCTAATACGGGCAACAACCACATTAGAAAGATCAACAGACGCCGCATCTACTTTATCCATCGTTTGCTCCTTTGCGACAGCCTTTTTACCTTTATCAGCCGTTCGTTCCAAACTAACGACATTAGATTGCATGTTTACAGGAAAAAAAGGATCTATCCAACGATTTACAATAGGGAAATTTTCATCCCAATTATTTAAGGAAGTAAGCTGCTGACCATTTACTCTACTTGCGAATACAAAAATTGGCAGTAAAAATAAGCAGCGTCTAAAGAATATCAATTCAACTCTCAGCATATCTTTTTTACTTATGCCTAAAACACTTCCAAATAAAATGCCACACACCTATTCCCGTCATATCTTTAACATATTTTTAACGATCACCGTACATTAGTTTGATATTTAACTGTTTTATATTTAACTTTGTTTTATGAAAAATGAATCCCCCAATCCGGTAAAACCCCTAGTGGATGCTATCATCTCGTTAAGAACGAGCTTAAAACAATATTATATCCAGAAAATCAAGGAGCAACAATTGGATATCACCTATGAGATGTTGCAGGTATTGGCGACCCTTTGGAAAAAGGAACGCATGAATCAACAGGATATCGCTGTTGCGATACAGAAAAACAAAGCGAGTGTCACTCCGCTGATAGACAATCTTTGCAAACGTGACCTGGTAAAGCGTGTGAGTGATCCTAATGACCGTAGGAACAACTTAATTGAACTCACCTCAAAAGGCGATGCGTACAGGGAATTATTGAATCCTGTACAACAAGATCTTTATCAGGTGATCCTAAAGGAAATCACGCCGCAAAAAGTATCGGAGATCACTGAGCTTTTGGAAAAATTGAATCTGATCATTGATAAACAGTAAAAAATAAATATGATGTACGAAAAGTAATACTTTTCCGTACAGGACGAATAGTAAAAATGAGCCATGAATAGTTCAACATTAAGTGAGAAAGAAGTTAAACGAAGAAGAAGAATATGGGCCATCAATAGTGTATCAGCGTTAGTTATTGTCGTAACGATTGTATGGGGGATTATGGTTTTCTTTCACATCAATGAATCTGTTTATACGGATGACGCACAAGTAGATGCCCATATTACACCGATCAATTCAAGAATCAGCGGCTATATTAAGGATATACGTTTTGATGAACACCAAAAAGTACATAAAGGCGACACACTTGTGATTATAGACGATTCAGAATATCGCATCTTACTACAGAATGCCGAAGCCAGCTTAGCGGATGCAAAAGCCAATAAGACCATAGCACAATCGGGAATCGCCATTGCCAATACTGGTACGGCCATCGCCAATGCCAATATTGAGGAAATGAAGGCCAGGCTGGACAATATGGAAGCCAATTACAACAGGTACGCGAGTCTGGTAAAAGACGAGGCAGTGACCCGTTACCAATTTGACCAGGTAAAATCGGAGTATGAAGCCATGTCGGCCAAATACAGAGCATTGCTTGCACAGCAACAAACGTCCAAACTCAACAGCCATGAATCCGTACAAAAAGTATCCGTCAACAATGCTTCATTGCTTAAGGCCGAATCTGCGATAGACTTAGCCAAACTGAATTTATCCTATACCGTAATAACTGCTCCTTATGATGGGGTATTGGGCAGACGGAATATCGAAGAGGGACAGTTGGTGCAAAATGGTACACCACTGGTCAACATCGTCCGTGATGAACAGAAATGGGTAACGGCAAACTACACCGAAAGCCAAATGAAAAACATTACAATGGATAAAAAAGTCAACATAGAAATTGATGCTTTGCCGGGAAAAACCTTTGAAGGTAAAGTAGTCGCAATATCTGAGGCAACTGGATCCAAGTATTCGGCTGTTCCTGTCGACAACGCTACGGGAAACTTTGTAAAAGTACAGCAACGGATACCCGTCCGTATCAATTTCACGGCATCCAACTCCAGACGGGATATGGATCTTCTCCGCGTGGGCATGAATGCTATTATACGTATAAAGTAAATCATGAAAGATCGTATTTTTAGAGATTGGCTGAGCCCAACATGGGAACTATTCTTTTTGTTCTTGCTCAACATTATATTTTCCTTCAATAACGGAATCCCATCGTCGGTCAATACGTATGTCATGAACGGTTACGCCGGCATAAGTGCAGATCTCAATATGGCAACATATTGCTATTATGCCGGTATGGTCTGTGCAATTCCATTAGTGTTTCGGTTGATTAAGCTTCTTCCCAAAAAAACGATACTGATTGTTTCGACCATTGTTATCCTTTTTTCAAATGCGATTTTGGAACATGCCAACAATGGCATCAATATCTGTATGGCTACGTTTTTTATTGGAAGTGCCAAAATTATCGTCACCATGGCCATTATCGGGGAAATGATTCCTTTTCTGATGCCACGTGGAGAACGTTACCAGCTTTATGCTGTTTATTACCCGATGACAATGATCTTCCCGGCAATAGCAAATTATATAGCCACTATTTTCGCAACAACATTCTACTGGGAAACTGTATTTCTATTCCAGAATATATTATTGGCTATCGGTTTATTGCTATGCATTATTTTTATGAAATCGTCTAGTTTCAAAAAAGTACCTCTTTACCAGTATGACTGGTTTGGGAGCATATTGTTTTGCATTTCCCTGCTGAATATGGCGTATTTTGGTACTTATGGATTAACACAAAACTGGTTTCACTCCAAATTGATTATACTGACAGGAGCTGCGGCAATTTTATTCCTTGCTCTCTTTATAAATAGAAGTGTTATCATCCGAAAATCGCTGATGAATTTTGAGGCCTTTTCAACGCGGACTTTGCCCATATCCGTCGGAACGATCTTTCTATTCGGAATTTTTTACAGTTCCACATCCTTATATAGCTCACTATTGGGAATTACACTTGGAACAAACCCATTGGAGATCGCAAAAGTAAACACTTACGTCATTCCCGGATACCTTATCGGTGCGCTGATTTCGTATGCATACTTTAAGTTTACCAAAAAATGTAAATTCATCTTGGCTTTTTCCGCTATCTGCTATGCATTATCTTCTTTTTTCTTTGCACAGATTGCCGGTCTACAGGTACATACCACCCTATTTTACCTACCTATGATTTTAAGAGGGATCGCTGTGATTACATCGTACATTGGCATAGGCGTATATATGGCGGCTAATATCCCAAATAAATATTACTTATCTGGATTGGTTTTTCTGATCCTGACCCGTTCGTTCTTGGTGCCCGTTGTGTGGAGCAATACTATTGCCAATTGGTATTATCGTCAACAGGTCATTAAAACAGGTAATTTGGCTAACATCATAGATAACACGAATAGCCTGGTTTTACAATCAGCCAATATCGGCAAATCGGTACAAGTACAAGCCTCTTTGCTTGCCATTCGGGACAGTTATAACGGATTGTTTATTGTGGGATTGATCCTCGTATTCCTCATTTTGGTGTTTCCTTATCATTCTTCCCCTGCCAGACGCATTTTCAACTGGAAAAGAAAAAATACAACAAAAGAAGCCCTACAGATTCCGGTCGCTTAATCTTAACTGATATAAATCTCTGTAATATACCGAAACACGATACGTTGGGAGATCGCATATTTTTCAAACAACGAGCGAAGGTCATCGTATAAATTTTTATTCTCCGTCCCCTCTTTAGGAAAATAAGAGGATGATCTTACCCTTCCCAAAAAGGATTTCAGGTCAAATACTTGTTGGTTAGGCAAGGATACCTTCGTCATTGGTCTATCGGCAAAAAAACTACGAAGGTCCGCATCAGTTATATTTTTATGACTGACAGATTGATAGCTGGGAATATGGTTGTGTAAAAATTGTTCATATTCCCTTTGGAAAGCATCTTCCGGATCACGTTGATTCCAGGCCAGCACAATATGACCGTTTTTTGTAAGAATGCGATTAAATTCTTTGAAACAGGCGGTCCGATCGAACCAATGAAAAGATTGCCCGGCGAAAATTAAATCTACACAACCGGACTCGATAGCGGTATCTTCAGCCGTGGTGTTCAATGCAATTAAGTTCCGGTATGTTTTAAAATGGTGCACCAAAGATTCACGCATCTCCCTGTTGGGCTCCAGAGCAAAGACATCATTTCCATTTTCTAAAAATAACTGAGTGGATAAGCCGGTACCACTGCCGATATCCGCCACCAGCCAGCTTTTATTCAGACCTATCTTTTCCTGAAGAATCTGAATAATTTCTTTGGGATAATTGGGTCTGAATTTTTCATAATCCACAACCCTGTCGGTGAATCGCTCAATACTATTTTTGCTCATATCAGATTTGCTATAGCTAATCGATTATATCTTCATCTCTGAAGCTATAATATCCATTGTCCGTAAAGATCAGGTGATCGTTCACCCTAATATCCATAATTTTTGATGCTTCGACAATTTTTTGCGTCAGAATTCTGTCAGCATTACTCGGCTGCAAAGTCCCTGAAGGATGGTTGTGAATCAGTACAATAGAATGCGCTTTTATTGCAAGGGCATTTCTCAGAATAATTCGGACATCGACTGGTGTAAAATCATTTCCACCGCGGCCGATAAGCTGTTGATCCAACAATTTGCATCCCGTGTTCAGATAAAGTGTCCAAAATTCCTCATGGGGTAAATCCTGTAGGATTGGTTTCATAAAATCATACACACGCTTGCTGCTATTTAAAATCTTCTTTTCCTCTGCCGGAGATTCTTTCTTGCGCCGCGCCAGCTCCAAGGCTGCAATAATCGATATGGCCTTGGCCTCACCAATACCTTTATATCGACTCAATTCATTGACTTCCATCTTGGAAAGTGTATCCAGGCTATTGTTGGCATCCGCTAAAATACGTCGGCAAAGTCCTACGGCACTTTCGTCCATTGAACCAGATCCGATCAAAATAGCCAATAGCTCCGCATCGGAAAGGGCCCTTCGTCCCTGATTCAATAATTTCTCGCGGGGACGGTCGGCCTCGGACCATTCCCTGATAACTAATTTATGCAGATTTGACATTGTTTAAACTATAACCGGCTAGCTAACATAAATATATAAAATATTTCGCATTATTTTTGAGATCAAATTCCTACAAATAACGTGATTTTAAAAAAATGGAGATTGGGATTTACTTCGCATTTCACTCTGAAACATTATCTTTGTATTTCATAAAAATTTTTGAACATGAGTAAAGCGATTATTAAAACAGAAAAAGGCGACATGACTGTGCAATTCTACACAGCCGATGCTCCAAATACAGTAGCAAATTTTATTAAACTTGCTAAATCAGGTTATTACGACGGATTGGCTTTCCACCGTGTTATTCCTGATTTTGTTATTCAAGGTGGTTGCCCAAATTCACGTGAAGGTGCTGCAGGTATCCCCGGAACAGGTGGCCCCGGATATAAAATCGATTGTGAATTAACTGGTGAAAATCAATACCATGACAGAGGTGTATTGTCAATGGCTCACGCTGGTCGCAATACAGGGGGTTCTCAATTTTTCGTTTGCCACAGCCGCAATAATACAGCTCACTTAGACCGTAACCATACCTGCTTCGGAAAAGTAATCGAGAATGTTGATGTGGTAGACGATATCAGACAAGGAGACCGTATTTTATCAATTGAAGTAATCGAAGATTAATTCTTGGAGATTTAAAAAAAATTAAGATGAATTTAAGAGCATTAGTATCTGTAACTGGTAAACCAGGATTGTTCAAATTGGTTGGACAAAACAAAGGCGGTTTTATTTTAGAAACCCTTGATCAAGCAAAAATTAAAACTGTGGTAAGTTTATCTTCGACAAAAATGGCAACATTGGAAGATATTACCATTTATGGTGACGAAGAGGAAATCCGTCTTTTGGATATCTTCGAAACCATTAAAGAAAAAGGTTTGACATTACCTGACACGAAATCAGACGGCGCTACATTGCGGGATTTCTTCCGTGAAGTTGCTCCAGGCCATGATGAATCTCGTGTATACACATCAGATATCAAGAAGGTAATCACTTGGTACAACATTATCAAGGAATTCCCTTTATTTGAAGAAGAAGCACCTGCTCCTTTGGTATAATCCAGCTAGCCGGATAAAAAAAGCCCCGCAACAAGTTCCGGGGCTTTTTTAGTTTTTCGCAATAATCTTTTTTGCGTATTATGCAAATACTTGACTAGTGACCTTTTGGTTCGACGTCCACACGTTTGATATCTGCACCTAGTTTGCGTAAGCGTTCCTCGATGTCTTGATATCCACGTTCGATCTGTTCGATATTGTGGATCACGGACTTTCCTTTTGCAGATAAAGCCGCGATCAATAAGGATACTCCTGCACGAATATCAGGAGATGTCATTTCGATACCTCTCAAAGAATGGGATTTATTCATTCCGATTACGGTCGCGCGGTGCGGATCACACAAAATGATCTGTGCACCCATATCTATTAATTTATCGACAAAGAACAATCTGCTTTCAAACATCTTTTGGTGAATCAATACATTCCCTTTCGCCTGTGTAGCGACCACAAGAATAATACTCAGAAGATCCGGTGTAAATCCGGGCCATGGTGCATCCGAGATGGTCAGAATGGAACCATCTATAAAAGTATCAATTTCGTAAGAATCCTGTGCCGGAATAAAGATATCGTCCCCTCTCAATTCAAATTGAATACCCAAACGGGAAAATACCGAAGGTATTACACCCAATTCCTGAAAACAGACATCTTTAATAGTAATTTCTGAACCGGTCATTGCCGCCAAACCTATAAAAGAACCGATCTCAATCATATCAGGCAACATACGATGCGATGTTCCGCCAAGACGTTGTACCCCTTCTATGGTCAGCAAATTAGATCCAATGCCCGATATCTTAGCCCCCATACGATTCAACATTTTACAGAGTTGTTGCAGATAAGGTTCACAGGCCGCATTATAAATAGTTGTCGTTCCTTTGGCCAATACCGCAGCCATAACAATATTTGCCGTACCGGTTACGGACGCTTCATCCAATAAAATATAATTACCTTTCAGTTCGGTAGCATCTACATTAAAGAAGTGTGTGGATGCGTCGTAGACAAATTTGGCACCTAGTTTTTCAAAACCCAGAAAGTGTGTATCGAGACGTCTACGCCCGATTTTATCACCTCCCGGTTTTGGAATGGCAGCTTTGCCAAAGCGAGCCAATAATGGTCCTACAATCATGATCGAACCACGTAAGCCCCCGCCCTTCTCCTTAAACTCAGGCGATTGGAAATAATCTATATTAATGTCTTTGGCTTCAAAAACATAAGTATCTTTATCTATACGATCAATTTTAACGCCCAATGCGGCCAACAGATCAATTAACTTATTGACATCTTTAATATCCGGAATATTACTGATGGTCATGGGTTCTTCAGTCAGTAAAACTGCTGACAGAATCTGTAAAGCTTCATTTTTTGCTCCTTGTGGAATAATCTCTCCCTTTAACGGTTTTCCACCGATTATTTCAAATGCATTCATTTATATAACTGATATCTTCTTATTACAACAAAACCCGAGGTATAATTTAGTTTCCTGATGTCACTAAATGAAAATCCGGACTTCTTAAAATCAACAAAATTGTATTGAAAAAAGTTTATGGAATTTTCCAATGCACAGATTCCGTTCAGTCAGATCCTATTGACCGGAACTGATAAACAAATCCATTCCATAAATAAAGAAGGCAATTGTAAAGAAATATATGAATCACTTCGCAATTGCCCGCTTCTTATAAATTAAAAACTTAAAGAACTAGCCTCTTTTATTATTATTGTAATTATTCTGAGGTTTTCTGTTTCTATTGTTGTTGTTATTGTTATTGCTGCCACCAAAATTGTTCCGCTTCATGTTGTTATTGTTGTTTGACATACGAGGCTTGCCACTACCACCGCTGCCTTTCGACTGATAACCTGAAGAGTTGTTATTGTTGCTGCCGCTATTATTATTGTTTCCGCTTGAATTGCCTGTTGTAGGACCTTTAACACGGTTTCCAGGAGGCGGAGTTTTAAAATCAAGTTTAGTCAATACCGTACCTTCGGGTAGAGTCAATTGGTAGCCGGACAATTCCTTCAAATCCTGGATTATCAATTCATCAGATACGGAATCTTTGTTCCAGGTAACATAGGCCATTTTCATAAAATTGGCGATACCGATCACCATCTGCTCGCGTTTAGGCTCATCGGTCACTTTTAAGGCCTTATCAATCATTTTTTCCACCGTAAATCCATAGTGTTTGAATTTGATGGAATGTTGCGGATAGCCCAAGTGTTCCACTTCATGCTTCACACTTTTTGCGGTAGCGATTGGATATGGTGAGTCAATATCAAGCTTAAAATCCGAGATAATCTGGAGGTGATCCCAAAGTTTATGCTTAAAATCTGAAACGTCTCTTAAGTGTGGATTCAACACCCCCATCATGTCGATCACGATTTGGGCATGTTTATTTCTTTCTTCCT
>NZ_DLJD01000016.1:7483-11327 GCF_002484085.1 Sphingobacterium sp. UBA7625 | reverse complement strand
AAAGTAGGTTTTTTATTGAAAAAGAGAAAACTTTTTAAACAAATTTCCCACCGAAATCAATAGTCCACTGAAATACAGTCAAATAATTTTTCATTAATTACTCAAAAAGCTCGCCTTAACCGTTATATTCGCTGTTTTCTTCCGCGAAGTTGTGTTAAAAGCACCTCCGGACGAGTATTCTTCGTTATCATTTTGACCTGTTATCTGGAAAATTCCCAGATCAGCCTTTACCAGACTACCTAATCCCGCATTCGATTCTTTGGCAATATTATCCGCGCGCTGATGGGCGTTTTTTGAAGCTTGGGAAATAAGTTCCAACTTTAGGTCTTCCAGCTTTGAGTAATAATAGTTCGGTGTGCTTGAGCTCAGCTCTATTCCTTTTGAAATCAATGTCGATATTTCCCTGGAAGCATTGTCCACCTTATTCAGGTCTTTGGACTCCACACTTACGGTTTGTGACAATGTATAACCTGAAAAGGTATTATACCCATTGCCCTTCCCATCGGTATGGTATTCAAAGTCTTTGGCGATATTCACGGCTTCAAAACGAATCTCACCTACCTTGATCCCTTGCTGTACTAAAAAATCGCGTACCAAGTCACGGTCGGTTGCCAATTGGGCCGAAGCAGCACTTAATTCGAAATTCTTTCTGCTAAATGTGGCATTCCATTTTACCAAATCTGATTCAAAGTCCTTCTTTGCATTGCCATTTACCGTAATCGTCTGTGTTGATTTAAATTTATACCGATAAGCATTGCCCAATATCCATGCGGTCAGCAGCACAACGACGCCCACAATGACAGAAACAATAATAGATGATGATTTCATAACCAGTTNNCAATGAATATACCAAAAAATCGTCGATTTTTTATTTTTTATAGATAAATTGCGACAAAAGAATTTAAACATGAATAAGAAAAATATCTGTATCCCATTCTGTTTTCTTGCTACTTTAGCTGTCCATGCACAAAAGAAACCGTTGGATCATACGGTATATGATAGCTGGCAAAGCGTATCATCTCCCTATATCAGTAAATCCGGCAAATTTGTCCTCTTTCAGGTTGCTCCGCAAGAAGGCGATAGCCAACTCTATTTGAAAACGAAAGAAAACAAAGACTTGGTCCAGATTCCGCGAGGCTACAATGGGAAACTGACCGATACAGAAAATCATTTGATCAGTCTCATCAAAGCACCGTTTACTGCAACACGCGAGGCTAAAATCAAAAAGAAAAAACCGGAGGATTTTCCCAAAGATTCCCTGGCAATCTATAATTTAACCAGTTCCTCCCTTGTCAAATTTGGATCAGTCAAGTCCTTTAAGATTGCTGAGCAAAACAACAATTTTGTTTCCTTCCTTTTTGACAAACAGGCGAGCGAAAAATCAGACTCATCCAAAAATCCGGCAGATTCTACTCAAAATAAAAAAAATACCGCCGATAAAAAGAAGAAAACAGTAGCGACACTAGCTTTATATGACCTCAATTCCGGCGATTCAGTCCAATTCTCTTTGGTAGATCAATATGAATGGAACAAAAACGGAACAAAACNNCGTCTTTTCAAAGAAAACGGATGCGAAAGACAGCTTATCTAAAGAGTCTGGTGTTTATCTGTATGACATAGCTACTAAAAATCTGAAGAAAATATCAACGGGCAAAGGTGAATACAAAAACTTTAGTTTTGATGAGACAGGTAATCAATTGGCTTATTTGGGAGATCTCTCCAAGGAAAAGGCGCTGGTTAAAAACTATAATCTGTATTATTATACCAACGGTATAGATACAGCACAGTACCTAGCAACCAAAAATAGTACGGGCATTCCTAAAAACTGGGCCGTCAGCGGCGATGGGAATATCCGCTTCAGCAAAAATGGCGAAAAACTTTTCTTCGGCATTGCCCCGATACCGCGTGTCAAAGACACCACATTAGTCGATTTTGAACATGCTAAAGTCGATGTATGGGGCTGGCAGGATGACTACTTACAGCCTATGCAATTGGTTAACCTCAAAAAAGACCTTTCCAAAAATTTTTTAGCGGTCACCTATCCCAAGAACAATCGTACTGTTATTCCGCTAACGGATGAAACCTTCAATGCAACAACGCTTACACCGGATGGAAATGCAGAATATGTTTTGGCACGTACAGATTTTGGCAAGCGGATCGAAAGTCAGTGGAAAGGAGGCACAAAAGAGGATATCTACCTGGTTTCCACACGAAATGGTCAACGTGAGCTTATTCTTTCTAACTTTTCGGGAAATGCTACCTTAAGTCCAGATGCAAAATATGTCGTTTATTTTGACGAAGAAAAAGGAACCTGGAATTCGTACCAGATCAGTTCGAAGAAAAAGACCGTATTAAATGAAGGCATTCCAGCATCTTTTGCAGATGAGGAGAACGACATGCCTACACCGGCACAAGGCTATGGCATGGCTGCCTGGAGCCCTGATTATAAAGGGATCTATGTCAACTCACGCTACGACATCTGGTATTTTACACTTGACGGGGGCAATAAATCCATACTCACCAACGGTTATGGCGCCGCTTCCCAAACAACATTACGTTATCTGCCACTGCGACGTGAAGAAGACCGCGATCAGCCATTGACATTGGATTATAAAAAAGGTGGATTCCTGGCATCATTCGACAACAAAACAAAGGAATCTGGTTTTTATCAGTTTAAAGGTCAGCACAACGACCCAAAAAGCCTTTTTGTTGAACCAAAGGCATTTAAAAATATAAATGCCTCCGCTGACCAACAAACCGTTCTTTACACAAAAGAAGATTATGTCAGTTCACCGAATATCTATATCAATAGTATTAAGTTCAAAGACGAATTGCAGCTGTCGGATATCAATAAGCAACAGGCAAACTACAATTGGGGTACGGCCGAACTCGTGCATTGGACCACACCGGCAGGTCATCAGGCTGAAGGTATTCTTTACAAACCGGAGAATTTTAATCCAGCAAAGAAATATCCGATCATTGCTTATTTCTATGAGAAGCTTTCAGACGGTCTCTATACCTACCAACCACCGGCCCCTACTCCTTCGCGGCTAAATATCCCTTACTTTGTGAGCAACGAATATTTGGTATTTGCGCCGAATATCAGCTACGAAACCGGACATCCGGGAAAATCAGCGGAGGAATATATCAATTCGGGCATGCGCTATTTAGCGCAGAACTCTTGGGTCGATAGCACCAAAATGGGCATTCAGGGACAAAGCTGGGGCGGCTATCAGGTCGCACATCTGATTACGCGTACCAATATGTATGCTGCAGCATGGACCGGAGCTCCGGTTGTCAATATGACTTCCGCCTACGGAGGAATACGTTGGCAGTCGGATATGTCACGTCAATTCCAATATGAGCATACACAGAGCCGTATCGGAAAAACCCTTTGGGAAGCACCTGAACTGTACTTGGAGAATTCGCCGCTGTTCCATTTAAACAAGGTAAACACACCTGTCGTTATTATGGCCAACGACAACGACGGAGCCGTGCCCTGGTACCAAGGCATCGAAATGTTTACCGCATTGCGTAGACTAAATAAACCAGTCTGGATGTTGAACTATAATGGCGATGAACATAATTTAATTCAACGACAAAACAGAAAAGACATACAGATCCGCGAACAGCAGTTCTTCGATCATTACCTAAAAGGGGCTCCAGCGCCAAACTGGCTAAAGAAAGGAGTACCTGCCACCTTAAAAGGAATAGACTGGGGACTGGATTACAACTAAAAATACACAAAATAGGTCGATTTGTTTAAATCGACCTATTTTTTTTAATCAAAAACTGTCCACAAATACATATTTTATAAAAAAAATCAAAAAAAATTTCAGTTTTC
>NZ_DLJD01000016.1:2511-7341 GCF_002484085.1 Sphingobacterium sp. UBA7625 | reverse complement strand
AAGGAGTTAGTTGCATCCATTGAAGAGGGACAGATTATTTCTAGAGATCTAGCTGAGCACATTTCGCAAGCGATGAAAACTTGGGCCCTTAATCATGGCGTTTCCCACTACACGCACTGGTTTCAACCTTTGACTGGTTCGACAGCTGAAAAACACGATGCATTTTTCGAACCTGATGAAAATGGCGAAGCAATCGAAAAATTCACTGCAGACGCTTTAGTTCAACAAGAACCAGATGCTTCATCCTTCCCTAATGGCGGTATCCGTAACACATTCGAAGCTAGAGGATATACGGCATGGGATCCTTCTTCACCAGCATTTATCTATGAAACCGGCACCGGTAAAACACTTTGTATCCCTACGGTATTTGTTTCTTATACTGGTGAATCATTAGATTATAAGGCTCCTTTATTAAAAGCAATCAATGCTGTTGATAAAGCGGCAACTGAAGTCGCACAATATTTTGATAAATCAATCACGAAAGTAAACGCCTCTCTTGGTATCGAGCAAGAGTATTTTTTAGTTGACCTTTCCTTATACAATGCACGCCCTGACCTTCAATTGACCGGCCGTACCTTGTTCGGCCACATGTCTGCTAAAGGACAACAATTGGAAGACCATTACTTCGGAGCGATTCCAGAGCGCGTATTAGCCTATATGGTTGATCTGGAAAACGAAGCGTTAAAATTGGGTATTCCATTAAAAACCCGTCACAATGAGGTTGCACCTTCACAGTTTGAGTGTGCACCTATGTACGAAGAGATCAACTTGGCAATTGACCACAATCAATTGTTAATGAACGTGATGGAGCAAGTTGCTTTGAGACACAACTTCAAAGTATTGTTACATGAAAAACCATATTCTGGTGTAAACGGTTCCGGAAAACACAACAACTGGTCTTTGATTACCAATACGGGTATCAACCTATTGTCTCCGGGCAAAACGCCTAAAAATAACCTGATGTTCCTGACATTCTTTGTCAATACCATCAAAGCCGTATTTGAAAATGCAGATTTAATGCGCGCATCTATTGCTAGTGCCAGCAACGACCACCGTTTAGGTGCAAATGAAGCTCCGCCAGCAATTATCTCAATCTTCTTAGGTTCTCAATTAGATGAATTGTTAGAAGAAGTTGAATCAGCCCGCGTAGCGAAAAAAGTAAAAGCTGAAGCCAACTTGTGGCACGGCATCCCTAAAGTTCCAGAATTGAAGCTGGATAACACGGACCGTAACCGTACCTCACCTTTCGCATTTACCGGTAACAAGTTTGAGTTCCGCGCTGTAGGTTCCTCAGCAAACTCTGCCCTACCAATGACGGTATTAAATGCTATCGTTGCTGCTCAATTAATTGAGTTTAAAGCAGAGGTAGACAAACAGATCAAAAAAGGCACGAAAAAAGATCTTGCAATCTTAAATGTTGTCCGTAAATATATCAAAGATTCAAAAGCAATCCNNGAAGAGTGGGAAAAAGAAGCTGCAGCACGTGGTCTTTCAAACATCAAATCTACACCTAAGGCATTAGACGTTTATGTAAAAGAAGAGTCATTGGCCTTATTTGAATCCTTAGGAATCTATACAAAACGTGAATCAGAAGCCCGCCATGAAATCTTGTTAGAGAACTTCTACAAGAAACTTCAAATCGAGGCCCGTGTGATTGAAGAAATGGTCAATAACCAAATCGCACCTGCATGTTTCACTTACCAAAATGAATTAATCGAAAATGTAAAAGGTCTTAAAGACCTAGGACTTGCTCAAGCAGCATTCAGCTCACAGCTGAATTTTGTAGAGCGTATCTCAACACATGTAAACACCATTCTGGAGCAAGCTGAAGCCATGCGTCAAGAACGTAAAAAAGCAAACCAGATCGAAGATGTACGTGAGCGGTCAATCGCTTATGACGAATTGGTAAAACCATATTTTGATGTGATCCGTTACCATGTCAACAAATTGGAAAAAATCGTTGACGATAAAAAATGGCCTCTTCCAAAATTGAGAGAGATCTTATTCTTAAGCTAATATCGCTTCATACAAAAACAAGAAGAGCATTCCGGCTGGAATGCTCTTCTTGTTTTATATACGGACAGTTGATTGGAACAAAACCCTACCGGCCGCTATTTTTTTAACCGGTTATCCTCATCATTATTTCCGGCCCGCTTATCCACGGATTTAATATTGATGTTTCCGAAACGGTAAGAAAGTGAAAGCCGGATCACTCTACTGTCATATCCATTGCGAATGCGATAATATCCGTTTTCCTGAACACTGGACAACCGACGCTGGCCCCTGGTATTCAAGATATCGTTGACAGCCAACTTGACATTCAGCTTTTTGTCGAAAAATGTTTTCCCTGCTCCAAGATCTATCCCATAGTAAGATTTAAAACTAAACACACCATAGACAGCCGGAGAGAAATAATTGGCGGTCAGTTCCACATTGCTTGTCTCTCCAATACGGATATCATGATTGGAGCTCATTTGAAAAGATAGTTTTTCCAATTGCCGCTGAGCACCCGAACGCTCATCAAAATTATATTTGCTGTAGAACGCAGTCACATTGTTGGAAGTGGTCCACCATTTAAGCACTTTAACCGGTATATTGATATTCATGTTATAATAGTCGAAATAGGTCAGGTTTCGATCTGTCTGTGCAATGGCTTTGGTTTCTGAATTGCTCTCAATTACCTGAGTGATCGCATCATTTGTCCTCTTGTAGCCAAGGCTCAACAAATAACGTTCCTTAAAGGTGTAATTCAGTTCGTAGGAGTTGGTATATTGAGGATTCAAATAAGGATTGCCGAATTGATAGGTATATTGATCCAGGTAGTAGATAAAGGGATTCAATGCACCATAATCCGGCCGGTCTATCCTTCGGCTGTAACTCAGACCAAGCTTATGCTTATCGTTGATCTGTTGCTGTATAAATACCGTGGGAAAGAAATCCGTATAATTACGTTTTGTCTGCTGCCCTAAGGTTACTGAATTGCCCAATGAACTTGTATTTTCAACACGGAGCCCCGTTTGCACGGAAAACTTTCCAAAGGACTTATTCAAGGTAAGGTATGCCGCCGCAATGTTTTCGTTGTATAAAAACTGATTACTCTGGTCTTCATTTGGGACAAATTCCCCTGCTGTGTTTTGATCCTCATAGACCAGATTGTTATCTGTTTTCACACGGCTGTATTTTAAACCCGCTTCGAGTTTTGTCGTTTTATCAAAGGGATGGATAAAATCGGTTTTGAAAACTAAAATTTTGGTGTTGGATAACATATCGTTTCGGAATACATTTGGCGCCTTAAACTCCATCCAATTTGGATCCAGAAAACGATTTTTCATCATGCTATTATCGTGATTCTTGGAATACGAATAGTCTGCATTGGCTGTTAGTTCAGTCCCCAGGGTATCGAATGTATTTTTGTAATTGAGGTTGTAAGCCAGGTAATGATAGGCAAAATCCGAAAAGTTGCTTCCCTGTACCACGGAGTCCAATTTCCCTTTTTGTGAAGCAATCAGATTATCCCCTTGTCGTGTTGAATTGCCGCTGCTGACATTACCATTGACAACAAAACCCAACACCTGCTGTTCGCCGAGGTTAAAATCAGCAGCGAATTTAAAATTATGCGCACGGTAACGAAATTTGGAGTAAGAATCTGAATTGAAATAAGTAGTCCCCGTTGAATCATTGACAGAGCGATCGATCGTTAAATCATTAAATCCTAAACTGTTATTATAATTATAGGATGCGAAAATATTCGCCCAACTATTTCGATGATTGACTAAGAAACCGCCGTCACCTTTCGTATATTTCCCCTGCCCCAGATTTAGATTCAGGCTAACATTGCTGCCAAATTGTGTATTTTTTTTGGTTTTGATATTGATAATACCTGCATTACCGGCAGCATCGTATTTCGCCGGTGGATTGGTAAGCACTTCAATTGATGTAATTGAATTTGAAGCCGTATTTTCCAGCAGTCGGCTAACTTCATCCGCCGAAAGATAAGTAGGCTTGCCATCAATCATAATAATTACATTACTTTTTCCGCGGAGATTGATTTTCTTATTATCCAAAGTAACCCCCGGAACTTTTTGTAAAAGTTCCAATGCATTGTTCCCCGTCGCCAAGATACTATTTTCCACATTCAGCACAGTTTTATCAATTTGACTTTCAATTAGAGGTTTCTTACCAACAACCTGAACCTCGCCCAGCACTTTTGATACGGCCTCTAAACGAATGGTATCCAAAGACAATATATCACCCTTCCTTAGGGTTATTTCACTGGAACTGTACGTCGTATAGCCTACCGCCGAAACCTGCATCGTATATTTACCTTCGGGCACTCCCAAAAATTCAACTCCGCCATTCTCCTTAGATACGGTTCCTTTCAGCAGGATACTTCCGGGATTACGGAGCAGTGAAATACTCGCCGCAGCAAGCGGCCCGCCATCCCGGCCGACCACAACCGCATTTAACTTTCCGCCATTCGATTGCGCAAAAACAGTCCCCAAAAAGGAAAATAGCATGATCATAGTAGCGAATAGCAGCAGTTTATTTTTATTTAGTTTCATAACATAATTTCTTTATTCCATCAATTGGATCGTCATTGTTTATTTAGATGACAACAAACATCGTGTATTCATTACACCTTGACTAGGGGAAATAGACGGATAGCCAAAAACCGTCGGCGGATGGTTAAATAAGCTCGGTAAATTGCTTTTCAGGTTTTCTCGGCCACGGCATATTATTCATCCCAAAAAAGTGCCGTACATTTCTTTCAGGAGCGCCGGAGAACAAGATTTCACGCAGCAACTGTTTCAAAATAAAAATTCAAAAAAT
>NZ_DLJD01000016.1:0-2496 GCF_002484085.1 Sphingobacterium sp. UBA7625 | reverse complement strand
AAAAGATTCTACCGTATTTATAGCCAAGTTATGCGATTTGTCCAAGGTGAACACTTTGGTGATGCCCTGCGTAATGTCTCCATCAGCATTCTTCCAAGTCTGGCCATCTATTTATTGGGCACACCCGCAGGCACCGCCATTGGTATTGGTGTCGGCTCCTTGTTGACGACACTGACTGATCCTCCCGGTAACCGAAAGGATAAACTATCCTCCGCCCTGGTATGCATTCCGACTTTCTTTCTTGCGTCATTTCTTACAGCGTACTTCTTTCCTTACCATTGGCCTTTGGTCATTCTGCTAAGTTTGGCGGGATTTACTTTTACCTTATATGGTTTGTTCGGACCACGTTATGCTGCTATCGGCAACATGACATTGATCTTAATGAGTTTTGTCATCGGCCTGGCACCAAAACATCCGCTGGAAGTCAGCCTGCAAATTACGACTGGCGCGGCGATTTATTATGCTTTTAGCCTGCTACAGGCCTACATAAGGCCGTATCGTTCCCTAAAACATGCGATGGCCAATGGTTTTCAGGGCTTATCTCAATTTTTACTGGTCCGTGCGCAATCCTATGACCCCGATATTCCACTGGGTATTACCTATAGCCGTGTAGGAAAAATTCACGGTCAGATCAGTGAACAGCAAGAACAGATACGATCCTTACTCTTCCGGGAGAAAAGAATCATCGGCCATCAATGGCCTAAGAGTAATTATTGGCTGAGTCAGGTTTACGGCCTCATTGATCTACACGAGCTTATTATTGCACTTGATCATGACTATGACGCCATTCGAAAGAATCTTGCCGATACCGGGAGCCTTCCTCTGATCCGCCGTGCAATAAAATTATTGGCACTGGAAATCGAAAGCTTTTCACAACCGAATAAAAGGTTCAGCCATGCACAACAATTGTATTATAATACGATTAAACTGAATGAGTTGTTGAACGAGCTGAAAAATATTCAGCAGCAACAAATCGGATCAGCAGGCCCGATTCTATCGGCTATCATCAACAACATGGAATCTATTCTTGAAGTACTCCGCCGAATCCAGGTTGCTTTTTATCAGAATCAGGAAATTCAGGACAAAATCGGTACCGAGGAATATCAACAATTTATCAATCGTCCCTTGGGCAGTCTGGGGGAGATCAAAGATAAGCTTCACCTAAAAAATCCGCTGTTTCGTTTTGCACTCCGCATGGCTATACTTTTTGGTATCGGCGCATTGATCGGGATTCTATTTCTGGATTTCAAATATACCTATTGGATCTTATTGACGATTGCCATCGTGGCAAGGCCAGCATTTTCGATGACCAAGACCCGCAATATCGAACGTATTGCCGGGACATTTTCAGGTATTTTGATCGGCATCTCCTGTTTGGCTTGCTTCGAAAGTCTTCCCTTATTACTTAGTTTATCGGCCACGGGTCTCTTCGGATTCTTTTTATTCAACCGATCCAACTATATGGTCAGTGTAGTTTTTATCACACTGGGTGTTGTCATTGCACTAAATTTATTCGAAGGTAATATTAATCTTATTCTCGGTAGCCGTATGGCTTTTACCCTGGTTGGCGCACTGCTCACCATTGCAGGATATTTCCTGATTCCCGTGCGTCAAAGCTCAAGCATGGTCCACCTGGCCAAGGAGGTCGCACGCTACAATCAGCATTATTTTCAGATGATCAACAAGCGCCTATCCGACAACCTGCAGAGCTCTTTTGATATCAGATTAGCACGTAAAAAAGCACAAACGGCAATGGCTCTATTTTCTGATTCCATTAACCAAATGAAGAAGGAACCTGAACATAAGTGGATTGATTGGTCCCATATTCACCACTTTCAGGCGCTCTCCTACCGCATCAACTCGCACCTGGTCGGGCTTTCGATTTCCATCAGCAAAAATCCTGAGGTTCTGCACAACGACATTTATAGCCGAATAGATGAGTTAAAACCGCTTTTAACAGATTTGGATCAAATCGCGGAACATATTGCGCTCGCTAAAAGGTAGTAGAAAAGCGATGGCGAAGATGTATTTATAAAATAGTTTTAATTAAAAAAATGATTTTCTTTTGCATTAATAGAAAAGAAGTTTATATTTGCAATGTCTTCAGATGAAGATTTCTAATCAACACCTTCCTTAATCTGCAGGTCTTGATTTATAAAGAAGTNNCCCACTGGCAACCTTCAATTTGGTTGAAAAGGTGCCAAATCCTGTCCAAAGCAATATCGCTTTGGAGCATATAAATGAAATAAGACAATGATTATTACATTACAGAAAACCATCAACAATTTAGGTTTGTTTCAGACAAACCAGCTAACAGGTAAAGAAGCGACACATAGCAATGCCATGTCTATGCGAATGCGCATGCATACGCACCTTCCAACTTGTTAAGAATCATTTTCCTTTTTCCCGGATTACGATATTAACAGACCTTTTCAACAGGTGTGTATGCTTTCTTTTTTTCTTGTGAATACTTTTTTTTGAACCCTTAAAATCTGA
>NZ_DLJD01000039.1:0-37940 GCF_002484085.1 Sphingobacterium sp. UBA7625 | reverse complement strand
AATAATAATTCTTAATCTCTTTCACTAAAAATTGATTTGCCATATTCTTTTGTTTTTATGTGTATAGCAAAAGTATGGATGTAGCGGTGGCTATCTGAGCAAAACAAGGTGTATGTAAGCGGTATGTGGGAGATACCGAAAAGTCGGTATTTGCAATCGAAAAATACCAGGGATGTGATATATTCTTTTTAAATTGTACTACTACAATTGGTCATTAACACATATAACTCCATTCACTTTATGCCATAAGAGAGTGAGCACAAGGTGAAGGCACCCACATTACATGGAAAAAAAAGTAAGTATTAAAAAACTATCCTTCGGATGTATATATCTTTTCATTAGTTTGATTCTGCTTCCCTGCTTCAGTAATGCACAAAACAAAACATGTTGCAATTCCAAATATCAATAAATATGAAGAAGTTAATAATGATTGCTGTAATACTCATGTGGACTAAAAGTATCGTTTACAGCCAAGACGCAAATATACATAGGTCAAAATTACAATCAAGTTTTGCTTATCACTTAAGGTATCCAAAGGAGTTGGAGAAAGCTGCTCTCCCATCATTCTTTACATTAAAGGTGCAGTATGATCACAAAGCAAAGCAATACAACTTAGAGTTTTCTGATAGTGCACATCCGCTTATGATTAAAGAGGTATTAAGGATCAAAGATAAATTAGATTTTAATGCCGTATATGATGATTTTAACTTGGGGAACCGTGATATCCCCATCATGATTCCCATCGAGATTAAAATGCAAAGGGCATCTCCCAAATTTTCAGATCCTACAACTAAAATATCTCAACATCTATATAATTTTAAAGGAAAACAGGCTTTTGGAGAGTTTATTTTTACGCATCCATTGTCCTTATGGTGGTAAACAAAAAAATATTAAATAATGAAAGCAATCAAATTCATACTGATCATCATCTTTGCCATGGTCAACAGTGTTTACGCTCAGGACAAGGGAAAAATAGATAACTTCAAGAAGTTTGAAAATTCTTTCCTTAGAAATTTCAAATATCCAGCTCAATTGCAGGAAAGATGTATCCCTATATTGACCCTGATGGTCATTTCCTTTGATCAATCTGGAAAAATAAAATCACTTCGTTTTTCAGACAGTGCATACCCTCAATTTATAGCAGAAGTCCAAAGAATACGAGACAATATAGACTTTGAATCTCTTTATATGGACCTGAAATCACTAGGAAAAGAGAATGAGAAAATAATTATTCCTATCCAAATTGATACAGGTGTATTTGGTGAATGTGAATCAGGTATATTTCAATTTGATCTGATTAATTTGTACTTATTTGAAAACAAACCGCTTCAAGGCAAATACTTTCTGTATCACAAGATTTTATCAAAAATAGTCATGGCACGTGCAATCTCTTAATTTTTATTTAATGCTATCAGTAAAATATGCCACGGTCTTCTCTGCAGCTCTACCCTTATGTATGCAGCCTACAGTCTGGAGAAGTAAAAGCGCTCGAGCATGCCCAGGCAATATGGATAGCGATAGATCAACTGCTTGACTATGACTGGGCAGAAGCTGACCTGCCTATTGTAAACGAGTATATAGCTTACGCTACATCAATCAAATAATAGCAGCTATCTGCGTACATCAAAGCTAGAGCCGACATCAACTGAATTTACAATCTATTAATTATCAACGTAATTAGGGTTTATAATCTAAACTTTATAAACTATAGACTAACACTTCTTTATTAACTCTTTTTGCAGTTTCCAGGGCTTTATCGAATACAACTGATAGATTTTCACCATCGCTGGTATAAAAATAATTGTCCAGACTGGTTATTGTTTCAGCAATATTATCACCCCATGGCGGCCGTTTTGATAGATCTTCGATATCCCAGATTACCGTAGAAGGAGCATATTCTTGCAATTCGACAAAAATCTTTTTTATTTCTTCACTAGCCAGATCTAATTTCTGCGGAGGTAAACTTTTATAATATAATTCTTCCATAATTAAGGGGAAACGACTTCCCCACTTATTGTTCTCAAGGTTGTAAGCAACTGTTGAAAAGAAAGAATGTAAAATACTTCCATTACCTATTTTGTAAAAGATTGGGCCTATTTTTAATCCTACCATATTATAAATTTAATTATATTTTTTCAATTAGAAACGATGACTTTATTTTCGAATCCACTACTATACTTGATATTCCCTTTGGGCAACTTTAAAACACATGGATTGTTTAACTTACAACACGATATACTCTTTTCTAATAAAGAGATTGAACAGCTTATGCTAATCTGATAAGGGAGGTTATATGGGTAACATTTATTTTTATTAAATTTAAAATATTGTTATCATCGGCTATGTCGATGCAAATTTCCTAATATTATTCTATACCCAATGAGCAAAATAGTTCACGTTATTAAAGGAGATATCACTAAGATCGAAGTCGATGCAATTGTAAACGCTGCAAACAGCTCCCTACTTGGTGGTGGCGGTGTAGACGGTGCCATTCACCGGGCAGGTGGTCCGGCTATTCTAGAAGAATGCCGAATGATAGTGGCCCGGCAAGGAGGCTGCAAAACAGGTGAAGCAGTTATTACAACAGCTGGCAATCTACACGCTAAATATGTCATCCATACCGTAGGTCCTGTTTGGAATGGCGGCCAAAGGAATGAAGAGAGTCTCCTAGCAAATTGTTACTTCAACTCCCTTCGACTGGCTGTGGATAACGGCTGTACAACAATTGCTTTTCCGAATATCAGCACAGGTATATACAGGTTCCCCAAGAACTTGGCTGCCCAAATATCGATTACCGCGATAAATCAGTTTCTTGAATCAGATACAACAATCAAACGAATTACAATAGTTTGTTTTGATGATGAAAATTTCGAGCTATTAAAACAATTACCTCGCCGGTAATCTTGTTGTGGATATCGTCCTCACATTGGCTCTCCATTTGTTTCGGCAAATGAAATAATTATGGAAGTGCTCTCCTTCTAAAACCACCATTATCAAAGATATTTTGGATAAGTGTTTTCTAGTACCTCTAAATGATCGATAATCCAACGAATTAAGCAATCAAGTATCCAATGATAATTGCGGCTTTTATGTTAACACGATGTGAAACAAGTGGTCAAAGCTTATGGTTTATCACATCTGGGCAAAACCAAAAGTTGGTTTTATAATGAAACTGAAAGTATGTAAATAAAATGAAAGCCTTTATATAAAAGGATTAAAAACCTGTAAAACATGAGTGACACCAACAATAAGATACAATTGAGTGAAGAAGAGGCTTTGAAAATCATTGCCAAACTGGATCAGATCGTCGTTTCATTTGATAAAATAAAAAGCCATTTTGCTGAAAATTATGATTTTACCAAGCATGATAAAGTATTGAGCGATTATATCATTGATGAAAAAGTTAATCAAACACTGGCACAGATCAGAGGTTTGTTATCTTCTAAATTTTCATCCGAATTAGGAGATGACGATATGGATATTGTCGAAAGAGTTTGTGAAAACAACCGTTATTGGTCTTCAGACAATTAAGGTTTGCAGGTTATTACTACAAATTTGGAAGATTGACATCAGCAATATTTAGGATAACTAGCTAACGCACTTATCAATGACTTTGAATATATCTATCAATTGATGCAAAAGAAAAAGCAGCATCTCTATGCATTTACTTTGATTTTAGATAGCGACTGCACTACAGCTTATTCGGCTGTGCCAACAATAGAAAGCTTGAAAAAATTGCATAAAAATAAAGATTGGGATGTAGATCTTGGCTATTATTTTTTGTTCATTAATTAAAAGATGCCCGATACTCAATTGGCGAAATATTCATTTTGGTTTTAAATAATTTGCTGAACGATTGCGGATGCTCAAATCCTAATCGGTAAGCAATTTCGCTCACAGAAAGATTTGTAGTAGTCAAGGCCTCTTTCGCTTTTTCGATTAATTTGTTGTGGATATGCTGTTGCGTGCTTTGACCTGTCAAAGTTCTCAACATATCACTCAAATAATTGGGCGATAAGTTTAATTTCTCCGCAAAAAAATGAACGTTTGGAAGTCCTGATTCAATGATTTTGTCGCTTCCGAAATATTCGTCAAGCAAATTTTCCATTTTTGTCAATAGATCGCTGCTGCCTGTCTTGCGTGTAATGAATTGCCGGTTGTAAAACCGGTTGGAATAATTGAGCAACAGCTCGATCTGCGAGACCATTACATCCTGGCTGAATTGGTCTATCGAATGATTGTATTCTTTCTCAATATTCTTGAAAATCTCTCCAAGCATCGTTTCCTCAGACTCTGACAGGTGCAATGCCTCGTTGATTGCATATGAAAAGAACCCGTAATTTTTTATATTTTTTCCGATAGGATAATTTCTGATTAGGTCAGGATGAAAAACCAACAGCCAGCCATCTGCCTTGATATTGCCTTCCTTCGTGCCTGATGCGATCTGTCCCGGTTCCATAAATGCCAGAACGCCTTCATCAAAATCATAATAATTTTGGCCATAGTTGAACTTGCAATCTGCATTATGTTTTATCGAAACCATGTAAAAGTTGAGTACTGCCTTCACCGAGATATCAATGGCATCATACTGTACATCGTTATAATTGATCAGGCTGACCAATGGATGTTTAGGTTTTGGAAGCTGCATGAGTTTATGTAGTTCCGAAACGGAGTTTATTTTTACAAATTTATTTTCTGTCGCACTCATGGTCATGTAAAATTATAAATAATTTGGGTCAGCTGCTCAGAAATCATCCAAAGTTTTTCGGCTAGCCCCCTATCATAGGACTTGTTACTTGATCTTACCAATTCCGGATAGCCACGCATTTCATTCATTTTGGTCGGACCAAAATACTCACCTCCGGTTACGCTTGTATCTGTTGCTGCTCGTAAGATTGGCAATGTGCCCATCTCAACGCTCTGTGCAAGTAAATTAGTAATTATAGCCTGAACAAAAAAGCCCGAGTGCCTGACGAGATTTGTTTTTGTATATCCGGGGTGCGCAGAAGTAACAGTTACATTTACATCGTTCGCCTTCAGTCGTCTATCCAGTTCATATGCAAATAACAGGTTGGCCAATTTGCTCTGGGTATAGGCTACGTATTTGTTATATCCCTCATCAAAATTCAGGTCATTAAAATGAATATCGGGCCTGCCCATCTTTGCCTTGTGCTGCCCGCTTGACTGTATGGCTATACGGGAATTTGGCGTATTTTTTAAGATATCCAAAAGCAGACCCGTCAACAGGAAATGCCCCAGATGGTTCGTTCCAAACTGAACCTCAAATTTTTGCTTGGTGAGTTCGCGTTTTGCCGGAAACATAACGCCTGCATTATTGATGAGTACATCAAGTTGCTTGTACTTCTTATGAAACTCATGGGAGAACTGGTGTATTGACGCAAAATCTGACAAGTCCAGTTGCATCAGGTCCAGCCTTGCGTTAGCATTTTTCTTCTTGATCATGGAAATTGCTTCATTGCCACTTTTAAGGTTGCGGGCAGTCATGATTACTTGAGCCCCTTTACTGCTCAATACCGTTGATGCTTGTAATCCAAGCCCGCTGTTTGCACCGGTAATGAGAATTATTTTCCCCTGCTGTGAAGGAATGTCATCTACTGTCCAATTTTTTGCTGTCATTTTTATGTATTTATGTATGGTACAAAATTCAGAAACTTTGAAAGTGTCAGTGTAGCCGATTCTCTGTATGTTGTATCCTAATTAAGGTATTCCTATTCATTGTTGCACTGTGTGTGGCCTACGCAAACCTAAGGTTGAATACTTAGGAGCCTATAAATGATAAGCTCCCTTGCTACGGCGTTGAAATATTTTGCCACTGCATTTATATTTGTGCTACTTAAGACCGAATTGGGATTTTATTCCGCCTAAAAATGTAGCATCGTCGTACTGCCTGCGGTTTTCCATAAGCATTTTGGCATCTTCTCCTGCCGTATATCTTAATTGATCTGTTCCATCTGTCGCAGCTTTAAAGATTACTTCTGCGACTAGGCTTGCAGGCGAGGAATTCTGAGCCATTGTGGGCATTGCTCCCATCAAAGAATTAACAATACCTTGATATTCGGGCAAACTTTCATCATTACTGAAAACTAAAGACCTACTTGAAAAATCTGTTGCAATCATCCCTGGCTCAACAATTTTTACCTGTCCGCCAAATAGCGCTACTTCGTAACTAAGCGATTCTGAAATACCTTCGACGGCAAATTTTGTCCCGTGGTACAATGAACCCATAGGAAAAGTCATTTTGCCTCCAATAGAAGAAATATTAATGATAATCCCCTTTCTGTTTTCTCTAAAGTAAGGTAGAACGGTCCTGGTAACATCCAATAGTCCGATAACATTGGTGTTGAATTGTCTCAAAACCTCCTCTCTACTAAACACCTCCAATGGCCCGTATGCACCATAACCAGCGTTATTGAGCAATACGTCAATGCCACCAAATTTTTGGACACCTTCCGTGAATGCATGATGAATAGAATCCAGATCTAAAACATCAAGTCTGGTTACAAAAACATTTTCTAATTGTTTTAAGTCTGAACCGTTTTCTGGATTTCTCATTGTAGCGATTACGTTCCAGCCTTTGGATTGAAATAACTTTGCGGTCTCTTTTCCGATGCCACTGCTAGCACCAGTAATTAAAATTGTTTTTCCCATTTGTAAGGGGCTGTTTTCTGCTGTCATGTTATTTATTTTTTATTACAGTACAAAGGTCAGAAACGTTTAATCTGTCAGCTTAGCCGATTCTCTGCATGTTGTATCCTTATTACGGTTTTTAAGGTCGTCTTGGCCGCACATTACTAAAAGAGATTATAAAAAGAAATCACTTGCCCGTATACTTTATTTGCCGCCCACTTATCATATTAATCGAGCTGAAGCCTATTTTTACATCCAAATTTTATAAAGTTTATGATTCCTCGAAACTTGCCTACCGGCTATATTTTTTGTAATTGAAAAGAAATTATCTAGTAAGATGGTGGTGAAAGAAGGAAGAACTTTCGTAATGAGAGACATACATGGTGCCTTCAAAGCTCTTGTGCAGTGTCTGGAACGATGCGAGTTTGATTATGACATTGATACACTTATCCTGCTCGGCGATATATTTAAATTTCTATCTCCTTCTGAAATTGGTAATGCTTTAGCTTGGTTTAACTATCTATTTAATATTTAGCATTATATACTCTATTCCAACATTGATAATCTATCTCTCGGTATTTTACGGGCTTATTAATAAGAACATCGATTCAAAGCGGATTAAATTTATATTAATATCGATAGCAATTACTGGAATTACTCTGACAACTTTATTAATTGATTTCAGCTCGCTTAAGAATCTTACCATATATTATTCGATATCATCCGTAGTCACGGGAATACTTTTCAAAATTCAAAAAACTTGATTTAGGATTAGAAATGGACAGATCATATATTTTTAAGCACTGGAAAGCACCATATTGCAATTTTTAATATCACTTCCCTACTTGTCCTGAAGATCTGCTATCTCTTGATTAATGCTGCCGAAAACTAAACTCTCCTAAATTCGGGGAGAGGTCACCTCTAAACCAGAGAGGAAGAAGATTGCAACTGTGGGGAGGTCAGAACAATAAAAAAGCCCCGCGTCCACTGGGGACTTGGGGCCATAAATAAACATATGAATAAATTCTTATCAGATATCCAAGCGTCTTTCATAGCGCTTACCTTTTAGTTCAAACATATAACGAACGTAGGGACGATAGACTTTTTTAAATTGCGCTTGGTGCCGTTGCTGCATGCCTGTTGCTATTATTCTCGTTTGATGATCACTCACAATGAGTTCGCCGCCTTGAGAAAGAATTTCAAAAGAAATCAAACGCACGGGTTCACTTGATCCATTTTCGAAAAGGGTGTTGACATCCGAACTGATATAACCATTTTCTGCTACTCGCCCTCTGTTACTCAGCACCGTAAAAACTTGATCTTCGGGATTCACAACCGCAAGATTACAGCTCGCATAAATTTGCGGATTAGCTACCGATATTGCGTTGATAATTGCTGTACCAGGTTTCTTTCCTGTAACCTGTCCATGAGCATCCACTGTTGCAATACTATTATCTGAAGAGGCCCATGTGACATTCCTCTCTTTTGCCTCCTCTGGTAGAACTGTGGCTATAATCTGCCGCTGTTGTCCCGGAACCATGACCAAACTATGTGCAGATAAGATAATATGATCCACCGTAACCGATTTTACGGTAATCGTACAAAATGCACTTTTTTCTCCATCCACAGTAGCCACTTTAATCGTTGTTGTACCCACGTTTACTCCTTTTACTACTCCACCGGTCACCGTAGCAACCTGTGGATTACTGGAGGACCAAACCAACGTTTTATCATCGGCATTAACAGGCAACACTTTCACATGCAACGACAATTCCTTCCCAACATGTAACTCTGCCTGTGCAGGGCTAAGTTCAATCGATCCTATAGGCACTGGTTGGACATAAATTGTTAGTTCACCTTTGATTGCTGTCCCTTTGATTTCCGCTGTCACCTTCGCCGTTCCGGTGCTAACAGCCTTGAGCTTCCCTCTATGAACAGTACATACTTGATTATCAGAGCTATTCCATTCGATTTCCAGCGGATCTGTATCCGATAAATCTGTAGGTTCGATTATATACGTTATCTCCACTTCTTCTTCTGGCGCCAAGGTGGTCTTACTTACTTGTAATTTTAATGATGCCGGCGAAACCGGTAAAATCCGAATCAAGGCTTTCGCCTTTACGTTTTGACCTCGCACTGAAACAGTTACTTCTGTCTCACCAACACGATGACCGTAGACAACTCCATTCTCCACAGTTGCTACTTTCGGATCTGCTGTCGACCATATGTAATCTGGATCTTTTATATCCCCTGGTGTATGATTTACAAACAGTCGTTCAGATTTTCCCACAACCAAAGAAAGGGTATCATTCCTGAATGTAATGTTGTTTATACGAATCGGAAGGATCTCTTCCCGGCCACAGGCCGTAAACAACAATACTACTTGTAAGATGATCAGCATCCAGTACAGATGGGTTAATTTACTTTTCTTATTGTCAGTCAATATCTCCATCTTATTCGTAAAATTAATTTTCCTTCGTTCTATCATTACTTACCAGGTGTAACCGCATCATAAATCTTTGCTCTGAACCGTCCATTCGCTGAGGTTATATCCAATAGCATAGGACCATAGCCGGCATTTGTTACATTAAACATCCCTTCGACCCAGCCCTTATCTATTTTGGTAATCTGAATCTGACCGCCACTGGGCACAAGGTCTTTTACTATCTTATCAATATATCTGCTCATGTAGGTTGTTTTGGATGTTTGAAAATGAAAATGATTACCACCATTAGAAATCTCATACTTATAGCTGCCCACACCACCGTTCCACCGCAACAAAAAGTAACCTCCACCTTCATTTTCAGGATTCGATAACAAATATGTGTTTCCCGATTTCGCAGCCGAAGATGCAGGAAACTTTACAGGTCCTCCACCAGCAATACTGAGCTCAATCCAACCGTTACCTGAAATATGGATATTCGACAGTAGTAGATAGGTCCCTGCCCGCGGGGCCTTTAATTTGAGGCTTACGACGGCAGTTGCACTACCGTTAACACTTACCGGTGCCTGATAGGTTACAATACTGGCATCTGCTTTAACGATTTTACCCGGTCCCGCAAGCTCCCAAGAATCTATAAATTTGCTGGGTAAGGCAGCGGGTGTTCCAACAGGATACCCTGGTTCGGTCCCCTGACCAGCGCCGGTCAGTGGTGTCAAAAGATCATCCCATTTTGTCTGGGTATAAATAAGTGCGCGTACAGACTGGGTCTGTCCGGGTTCGATAGAAGCTTCATAGGGTTCCAATGAAAGCCTATTCATTAACGACCAGTCACTGAAATGCGTGGTTTCATAGCTAATTGTTTTCTGAACCGTATCCGTTGTACTGGCACCGACATATTTCCAGACTTGATCTTCCTGCTGATAGGCAAATCCAAGGGTTTGTGGCAGTCCGACCTGATCAGTTACAGCCTTCCAGTCGAAGGTAAGGGTTACCGCCTTCTTGAATGTGACATTATGTGGTGTCAACCGATAAGATAAACCGATACCAGCAATATTTGTCTGTTCAATTGGCTGCACTAAAATTAACTTTTCCTCCGTGAGTGCACCCGCGGGAATGGAGATCTTTAATTGTCCGTCAGCTGAAGACAGCACACCACCGGCCGGTCCAATAGTTTTGCTCGAAGCTTGCCCTTTGACTGATCCGATCGGTCGCGCTAAAGGTGTGATCGCAATCTCTGTCTCAGATTCTTCCTCGTTCTTAATGGGGTCTCTTTTACAGGATATGCCAAATAGTATTCCACCGAGTGTGGCACATGTCAGAAAAACATATAAACTGTTAAGTTGTACTTTCATTTTTTCAAGATTTTAATATTCAACAGTAGCAAAATTAGATGCATTTATTGGCTATAAACATGAGTTGAATATTGTTATATAAATACTATTTTTGATCCTCTGGCCATTGTGTCCTTCGGTGCCCTTTTACAATATAGATTTTACCATTGACAGCCGTTTTATACCTGACGTAAATACTGTCGGCAACGGCCTTACTTGGCTGAGTAGAGGCATTTAACAAAATCTTTCCCTCAAGTAGCGTAACAGCGGTATTAGCAGCTGGCACAGCTAGGGTATTTTTATATTCACCTGCAACAAAAGTTCTATTTTGCAGGTCTATATTTACTTTTGCCAAGAGGCCAAAGGGCTGGGCCGCGGTACTCAACTTAAACCAGGCCACATTCGACAGATTGTCTGAAGTATTGTACGTGCTCAATGTAAACAGGTTGGTACTCGCTGAAGAACCATCTTCATGGAATACGCGTGTATGCCATTCTCCGGAGAGTGGAAAAATAGGAGAATACACCACAGCAGGCTGCTCCTTTTTGCAAGCAACACAGCTTAGCACAAGACATACGAAAAAGTATTTAACGCTATTTTTCATTTCTTTATCTATTGAAAATCTAAACTTATTTTTTATGCCACCACATCTTTGTATTAATGGAAACCGCTTTAGGTGTGTTTGGATTATTATCCGAAGATACCTTTGGATAAGGTAGTCTCCTTGGGAGTTCATTCCCAACCAATGCAGTATTTAATGAAGGTGTGTATTGACCGGGAACATAACTAGGCTCATCAGCCGGTACGGTACTGACAACCGGATATCCGGTTCTATTTTGATCGTAGAAGGCGTCCCATGCCTGGCATCGTGCTGATGCGATCCATTTTTGGGTGATAATCTGCTCCACCATCAATTCTGCTGCCCCTGGTTTAAACGCGTAGGCCCCATCGGTTCCTAGAAAGGCTGTCGCATCCCGGCCCCATCTGGAGAATGCCAATTTCACAGCTGATTCATAATGACTTCCCGCTTTGCTTACATCATTTAAGCGCACCCAAGCCTCCGCCTGTAAAAATTCTACCTCTGCATGCGACATAAAATATACAGGATCGGTGGCAGCTAATTTCGCCCTTGAGGTACTTCCCACCGGGTACTCGGTACTGGTGGCATTATAATTTCCTTGCGCGTAAGCTGTATACTGGCCGTTTATATCATTCGTTTCATAGAAATCCGTAATCCTGGGATCATTATTATCCAGCAAATAAGATAATAATGTTTTGCTTGCGCGGATATTCGCTCCCGTGCTTAGGGCCCGTCGATCTGATTCAAAAAGCGGGTTTGATTTATCTTTTATGTCTTCAAATGCATCCACCCGTGCATCCGCGAGCAAAAAGTCTCCTTCGTCCAATAGGGACTTTATCGCTAAAGCATTTGTTGTAAAATCGCGCATCAAAACTTTCAGCTTCAGTGATTTCGCAAATTTGCGCCATTTATCGATATCTCCTGCAAACACAAGATCCTGATTCCCCATACTTGGAAGCGCTTTGGCCTCGGTAACCTTTGTCAAGGCCTCATCCAATTGCTTTAATATCTGTTCATTGACTACTTTTCCCTCATCCCATTTTGGGCTATATCCCCCCTTATCCCCCTGCAACCCTTCTTTAATAGGTAAATCTCCATATAGATCCACCAATACATGATAGTCAAAAGCGAGCATAACGGCAGAAGCAAGATAATAGTTCCAGAACCCGCCCGCTTGCGCTTTCTCTTTGGCGATATACAGATCTTTCATTCCACCCCCAAAAAGATTAGCCCAGATTCCGTTATAAGAAGATATTGTCAGCACATAGGAGTCAATATTCTTGTATTGATTGGACGTGTTGTTCTGCGTATAATGCTGTGCCCAGAAACCACCTATCAGTTCCAGATCACCACCTATTTTCGCCGCACTATATGCAACACCTGACGGAAATAAAAGATCCGGAGCGGCATCGGTTTCTGATGGTAAATAAGGATCTTTATTGATATCCAAAGCCTTATCGCACGAATTAAAAATTAATGCACCCAGTATCAATATATATCCAAATGTTTTCATTGTTTTCATAAATAATTTGTCTTTTAAAGGCCTTCTGTAATACCGCGATTATTTGCCGTTACCTTTATACCTGCCAATCGCGGATTATTTGATCGTGTCAAAAAATAATTAAAACCGTACGCGAACACTACCTCCATAACTCCGAAATGTTGGACCAGCAGCAAACTCACCGAAATTGGAAATAATATCGTTTCCATAATTTGTTGATTCCGGATCCACGAAATTGTTATTTTTCGGTGTCCAGAGAAACAAATTTCGACCGACCAGGCTGAAATCAAGTCCTTTGATGTTCGACCCTAGAATGCTTTTGGGCAATGAATAGGTGAGTACAACTTCTCTTAGTTTAACAAAGTCACGTTTCAACACAGCACGATCATATATAAAATTGGTACTGCTCGGATTCCAATAATTATTAATGTTGTTCACCGAGATCTGAACGTCATTTTCCACATACTGATCCCCCACTTGTTTCACAGAATTTGGGATTAGCCAAGGTTGGCGCTCGTTATACATAGTTTCTACTGCATTTCCTACAAAGTAATTCAGCTGTGCTGTGTAAGAGTAGAAAAAACCACCCTTGCGCCAATCCAGTACCCCAGCCAAGCTCCAGTCCTTGTATGTAAATTTGGTATTGAAACCTACGACAAAATCGGGCTCATATTTTCCTACAGTACGTTTGGAATTGGGCTCGGTCAACGGGATCCCGTTCGTTGCGTTCACAACCACTTTACCGGCATGTTCACCATCCTTGACTGTCATCACTTCAGGAACCTTAAATACGCCAAGCGGCTGGCCAATCAGGGCGACAAAATCCACCATATAGGCTGAGTATATATTAAATTCCTTAACGTCATCCCATAATTTCACTACTTTACTGTTATTCTTCGTAAAATTTATTCCCAGATCCCATTGAAAATCTTTCATTCTTAGCGGAGTAGCATTTAATCCGATTTCAACTCCTGTATTTCGGATATCACCAATATTTTGGGTCCGTGTGGTAAAACCAGATTCTGGCGGTAGTGCCGAAGAATAGATCTGATCAACTGTTTTTCTATTATAATAAGAAATATCCAGCCCAATTCTGTTATTCAATAACTTCATCTCCGTTCCGAACTCAAATTCTGTGGTGATCTCAGGCTTGAGATTATCATTACCCAACAATTTACCATGCTGTAATCCCGCAGTACCTTTTAAAGGCAATACGATATCCCCGAATCCCAAACCTAATCGGGAGCTTGCATACGTATTTTGAACACGATACGGAGAGGCATCATTCCCTGTTTTGCCCCAGGCGGCTCTCAATTTTATAAAATTGAACAGATCGGATTTCAGTTCGCCGAAGGCATCAGTCAAAATCAATGCGGTGTTAATTCCACCATATTTATAATTGTTGTGTTTGATCGGAAGCGTGGACGACCAATCCGATCGGAAAGACGCATTTAAAAACCAATAATTTCTGTAGCTGAGTGTAGCATCTGCAAATAAACCCATCAATCGCTGTCTCAGGAAAATATTGTCCACAACCGGTGTGCCGCTTGTATTTTTTAAACTGTACCACCCTGGTATATTCAAACCACTAATATAGGAATCGAGATAACTGAACCCTTGCTGGTTAAAGTTATACCCTACATTCGCCGACAGGTTAAGTGTTTCATTAAACGATTTTTCTGCCTTGAACATCAATGTTGCGTCAATTTGATTTGCCTTCCGATAATTTTCGCCATATCTACCTGTTATAATTGCCTTCTTATGCACAGCCGATGTAGAGCCGGGAGTATAAGTAATCCGTTGAGAAAAATCCCTGGTATTGATACTCCCAAAATCGCCGCCTAGCTTACCGACTGCAGTTAACCAGGGTAATATTTTATAGGAGAAATCTATATTCCCATAGACACGGTCTTCCTGAAGTTTGGTCCCGTTATCCAGCAGGGCTTTATAAGGGTTTGACGAATAGGGTGTAAAATAATTATCATAATTATAATAGGGATTGTTATAATCCGCCATAGCCAAAATATCGATATCAACTGGGGTCTGTATCAGTTCCTGAAAAGTTGTCTTTCCACCGTCAGCCGACCCTTGTCCCTGGAAAATCGCATTTAAATCACGCCGCACATAATTTACACCGTAATTAAAGGCAAATCTGTCTAGATTGGTATTCCCGCGAAAAGAGAAGTTATTGCGTTTTAACTTATCTGGATGGCCGGGCAATACGCCATGCTGATAAAAGTTACCGTAAGAAAATAGATAGGAAGATCGCTCTCCTCCACCTGATATAGACAATGTATTGGTCGCATCCAGTCCCGAGACGTAGAACTTTTTTATGTTATCTTTAACATATGAAAATGGCTTTGTCTGCCGGACTCCATCAATGGCTGAACCCCAAGGTCGTTCGATCCCATCTAATTTTGGCCCCCATGAACCGTTCTCCGCGGCGTCAAAATCTGGCCAGCCCTGCCCAAATAAATGCTGTGTCTGGGGAACCATCAGTACATTACTCACATTTATCGCTCCGTTATAGGTAACTGAAAGATGCTGGCCCAGCTTTCCTTTTTTGGTCGTGATCATAATAACACCGTGTGCTGCACGGGAGCCATATAGGGCCGTTGCCGAAGCTCCTTTTAAAATTGTCATTGACTCAATGTCATCCGGATTTATATCGTTCGCGGCATTTCCCAGGTCGATAGACCTTGTGGATTCAATTTTTGCCTGATACCCGCTATTGGATTCGACCTTTGCCTGAAAACTATTATTAATGGGAACGCCATCAACGACATATAAAGGATTATTTGCGGAAAAAGAAGATACGCCGCGAATAATTACTTTGGTCGATCCGCCGGTTGTTCCAGAATTGGAAATACTGACCCCCGCTACTTTCCCTTGTAGGCCTGTCATTGCATTCATGTTATTTGCTGCAACGATATCATTAGCCTTAACCGTAGTAGCCGCATAGCCAAGCGCTTTGCTTTGCTTAGACATACCCATGGCGGTGACCACGACTTCCTCCAGTGCCTTATTGCTGCCCTCTAGCATAACATTAAATCCAGACTGCCCTTCATTGACAATAAGGATCTGCTCCGCAAATCCGAGCGAGCGAAAAACAAGTACCTTCCCTACCGGTACAGATAATGTATAATTGCCATTTTGATCGGTTTGTGCAGTCGTATTGGATCCCTGTACAGCAACTGTTACGCCGGCCAATGGCTTCCCATCAGCAGCAGTTACACGACCGCTCACCCTTTTGTCCTGCGCAAAAGCAACAGATGACATCATCATGCTACCTACCAAAAAACTAAGTAAATTTTTATTCATACGATTGTTGATTTTATTTAGCTTGTGTATAGCCACCGATTTTGATCTTAAATAAACCATTATTCATACACCGTCTCGATGGCTATCTAATAGCGGTCCTTATTAAATTTTGACAAATTCAACCCTTCTATTTTTTGCTTTATTCTGCTCACTGGATTCATCAGTTACAGGTGCGGTATTCCCTTTCCCATCGGTTTCTATTTGGGTTATTTTTATCTGATAATCATTGATCAGGATATCACGCACAGCGTCAGCGCGCTTTTTAGATAAAGTCAAATTCGCGCTCGCACTTCCCACCGCGTCCGTATGACCTATGACACGAATCTTCATTTCAGGGTTCTCGCGAAGTACTGTTGCCACCTCCTTGATAGTCCCTTCACTATCAGACTTTATTTCTGCGGAATTCGTGGCAAACAGAATACCACTGGTTTCAAGCTTTCCTCCAGTCAATAACTTGGAACGCGTATCCCCACTCCCTTCAGCAATTCTGAAATTTGACACATAGAAACCCAGTTGATCGTTGGTATAATTGGAGCTGCCCATATCCAACTTGAGCTGATTAAAGTTGCTGTTCAACGGCACGGCATTGGGCAGATCGAAGACCTTCTCCTTATCCAACCAGATACGGATACGTTCTTTTTGGATACTGATCGCTACATGGATTACATTTCCAACTTTCCTGTCAAAATTGGCTACCCGATATTTATCTGTTTCCAGTTTTTTTGCGACATTCTCATAGGAGGTCAATTGTACTGCCGCTTCTGAACGATAAGGTGCAATACCTACTTTGAGGCAATTTTTTAGACGGTAATCATAGGACATTATCTCACCTTTATTGCCCCGATCATAGAAAGCGAAATTAAAAGCAGGTACCATATAGCCTCCAGCGAGCGGCCAATCCATGATCAGGTCAAACTCTATGGTTGCGTTTTCCCCAATATTGACCACGGGACTGACAAAGGCTCCGGGATAAAGCCGGAGCCATTTACCTTTAGCATTGTTGAGGGTAACAATCTCTCCCTTACTACGGGTATACCATTTCAATGGAAACTGTCCCTGCGCATCCTGTGAGAAATCATCCGCTAATAAGACCTTGCTTCCCGGAATAAAATCGTAAGTAGTCGTGCTGCTTAATGCAGTTTTTTTGCCAACTGCCTCATTCTCCTGATGCTCGCTATCCTCACCCGACGCAGTGGATTGGACAGATGCCTCCTTGCTTTTACTAGCCTTGCCATCAATCACATTCTCCAGTGTCTTATTGGCCATATTTTCGGCCTTTTGTTTAAGCTTATTAAGAAAGCCCTGTGCAATTGCACTCCCGCCAAGCAGAAGCATAACTGAAGTAAAAAATATCTTTTTCATCACCGTATGTTTGGATAAAATTGTCAGTAATTAAAAAACTAGCTGCGTGTGTTCAATTACCAATAAATAGGATTTTTAAGGTTGGTAAACGAATTTTCTATTGATCACTATTGGATTACCGTCATTCTCCACCTTTTTCTCCACTGCTGTAAGCGGATAACCAGCATTGTCATAGGTATATGTAGTAGTGATCGTTTGGTTCAGCGTCCCCTGCGCGTTTGTAGTGACCTCTTTAACAATATTATGCTTGCTGTAAGTGTGTGTAAATAGTGAGAGATAAGAACCTACGGTGGTCATATAGGGATTAATCTTATTATCATATTCATAATTTATCTTGACCGATAGATCAAGCGTATTATTTTCCGTTAAATCATATATCTCCTCACGTTCAACTTCCCCCTGCTGATTATAGAACAGTTTTCTTCGATAATATGGTTTATCCTCCTCAACCAGACCATATCCGGTCACTTCTTTAACTTGTGCCCCCTGATATTCATACTGATTGTAGTGGAAAGTTTCTGCATCTGTGTAGGATATCTCTTCTCTTTCCAAACGATCTCCTGAATAGACAAATTTGATTTTACCTTCCTGGGTTTCCACTTCTATCGGTTTCTTGTTATTATCATAGGTAATTCGGGATCTCGTGAGCCCCTCATCTGCTACTTCGATCAGCTCTGTCAGCACGCCATTTGTATACTTAAATTCACTATAATTATCCGCGTCGACCTCAATCTTACTTAGCTTTTTTTCAACTTTTTCTGGTTCCACTGCGCAAGTCGAACATTTGTCAGAACATGAAAATAAGGACAAGCCTATAAATGATAACAAGGCTAAAGTTCCCTGTTTTGAATGGAATTGATGTTTCATAGTATTATTCATTTTTATATTTTATTTAAAATAGTACCGTCTACTGGCACCTGATATAAGTTTATACTTGCTGATTTTCTTTTTGGCTGTGGCCCACCAATATTTTACAGACCTTCCATCCTTCGTCCGTCGAACTCAGATAGATATAATCGGTACGTGTAAAAGTTTGGAATTGCATCGTCATTTTAGCTAAACAGTTTGTACTGTTTTCGTCAAGTATACTATAATCCGTCACACAGTCGTAAGTATGACCTGTCATCGATTTTAAAAATCTTACAATTTCCTTTTTTGAATGCCGCTCTTTCCTGTCATTCAAGTAATATTCAAAATCATTAGCAAAGAAATGTTCTACCAATTGTGATTCCCCTTCGCTGACAGATTTTACGTAGGCATCTACGACTTTGGAAACCTTCCAGTCCCGCATTGGGCTCGGTTTAGAAGCTGCGCTGGCTACAATACTTATTATGCACGCAAAAAAAAGTGTGCTCATTATCCTTTTCATGTTAATTATATTTTAATAGATGATTATCGTTGTGGTTCAGTTGATTTTACATAGCGTTGTATTTCACCCTCACCCAGAGGCACTTCCAACACTTTTTTTCCGTTATTTTCTTTTATTGTCCAATCTTTAAGAACCATTTTTTTGTTGGGATACAGTTCTGCTGATGTATATTTTTTTGTTTCACCAAAACCCGGAGGATTGCTTGATCCGCAGCTATTAAAGGACCGATAGTTCCCACTTGCGTAGAACATTTCCAAAGTTTTATTGACTGGATCTATTTTTACGGTACCTTCTTTATAACCTAGGACTTGGGTACGGCAGTAAGTGGATGTGCTGGTATAATAAAAGTATTCCTTGGCCCGGCCATCTTTGTAAAACATGTATCCAACCGCAATTTCATTGGCAGGACCTTTGTACACTCCATCGTATCCCCAAAAATTACTGATCGAACTTACACCAGCAATCCAATAACCTACCAGTTCATCCGGCACGGTAGATCTGGGATGATTTCCAAATTCACCTTCAGGCAATTCGGATGCATTTTCTGCTTTTTTACAGCTATAGAATGTACAGCAACACAATGCACTTACACACAGTAGACAAAGGGCGAGCAATAGCCCTTTTATTCCGCCTGATTTTTTTTTCAATACTTTAGCATTCATTTCTTTTCTTATTTAATTTCAACCTAGTGTTATAATATATCTTTCTATGATAAATTTTCTTTTTCAAAATTACCCCCTTGTAACACAGCAATGAATCACATCTTTGGGTGATTCGTCGGATTTTACACATCGCCTATTTGATTATTTAAAATTATCGCAGCTTTGGCGGCGAACAAATAAGCAGAATCCACTATCTTAATTGGCAATACTGCCTATGTATCTGCTTCAGCTACTACCTAATTTTGGATATATATTATGAAGAGACTTTGGGGATTAGGGTATGGATAACGAGGCAGGTATTAGTAAATTGAATATCCGTCGAAGTATCTGATGATAGGATCTATTTCTTGAATGATGCCCAAGGGCTATCAATTGATCGTCCAGACGATGCCTGGCTCCGATATCATACAAGAAAAAAAACACTATAATTTGACATGCACTAAATAAGTGAAGGTCGAAATATCAGGACCGGATTTACTCTTTCAGTAAGAGGGGCTTCGAATCACATTAACATGTGGTTTATCAGGCTCACTATTCTTTCTAATTTGCAACATCATTATAGGCTAAGTGTCAGGACGAACAAAAGCCAGATAATAACTCAAAATTGACTAGTTAGTAATAGTAGTTTCATATGTGAGGACATGTCGCGAGGATATTTCCTAAAGTTAAAAAAGAAGATCGGGGTTTCCCATAGCCCCGATTCTTTGAAAGAATAATTTAAATAATCCCACAAACATGTGATGGATCACCAAAAAAATGCAAACTACTTTTGTGGATAAAAACAGTCCCTATTAAAGAGCACTAAAATCACTGATTCGATGAAAAAAAACGTCTTCCTATTCTTGATCGTATTTTTGTTCCAAATTACTAGACTCGTTGGGCAGCCGCAAGCGGAGCATTATATGCTTTCGGGAAAAGTGGTTACCTCGAACAGCACTGATCTGGAAGTAAATCTCTTCAATCTCGAAAGCAAACTGATAAAAACAGAGTTAGTTAATACTACCGGAGAATTTAAATTCGACGGGTTAGCCAGTGGATCCTATTATCTAAAAATTAGCAGAAACCGGGCGGATATCTATAACTCCCAAGTTTTCCAGGTTCGGGATCAATCGCTACTACTTCCCACAATCACGATAAATGATAAGATATTGGAGACTGTTGTTGTCACCAAAGTCCGTCCATACATAGAGCGACAGGAAGGAAAAATAATCCTAAATGTAGAAAATAGCCTTCAAAATACCGGTGGTTCAGCCTTTGAAGTATTAGAAAAAGCACCCGGTGTCAATGTTGACGCCAATGACAACATAAGCTTGCGAGGAAAAGGGAATTTACTCATACAGATCGATGGGAAAAATACACCGCTAACAGCCGATGCCCTTGCAGACTATCTCCGGGGAATCCCAGCTTCCACTATAGAAAAAATTGAATTTATCACTAACCCCTCCTCAAAATATGATGCCGCAGGTACAGCTATCGTCAATATTAAACTGAAAAAAGGAACAAAGAAAGGAACAAATGGGACATTGACTACCGCAATCGGCACAGGAAGATATATCAAAAACAGCAATAGTCTACATATCAACCACAGGACTAACCATGTGAATCTGTTTGCCAGCTATAATTTCGCCTATCGTGAGATGTCAAATGATCTGATATTGAACCGAAGCTTTTATAATCAGGAAAATTTCGTAAAAGCATATCTTCAGGATAATTTCATCAAAACAGGTTCCCAAAATCATAGCGGAAAACTGGGGCTTGACTATAATCTTAACGACAAAAACCTCTTAGGCATCTCCGTCGGTTTAAATAGTAATATTATGACTCCCAACAGTAATAGTAAAACGACTATATTAAATAGTGAATCTCTGATTACCAAAGAAATAGAAACCCAAAGCAACGCAAAAAACAGGTGGCGAAACAGCAGCATTAACCTAAACCACAAGTATACCATAGATTCTATCGGTTCGGAAGTAAGTACCGACCTCGACTTTATCCACTATTTCAATAAGTCCGCCCAAAACTTTAACACCCAAACAAGCCTGCCGGGTCAAGCAATGCCGCTCCCTTATCTTCTACAAGGAGATATAGACGGCGGTCTGAACATCTATTCTTTGAAAAGTGATGCAATAAAAGTTTTAAAACAACATTGGAAATTTGAAACAGGAATTAAAACCAGCTTTGTCAAATCCGATAACGATATGGTATTCTATGATCACAGTACCGATGATCCGAAACTCGACGTGAATAAGTCTAATCATTACATTTATAAGGAATACATCCATGCTGTCTATGGAAATCTCTCAAAAAAATGGAAAAATATCAAAGCCGTTGTCGGATTGAGAGTCGAACACAGCAATGTTACCGGAACACAGGTCACGATGAATATGGTCAATAAAAGAAAGTATACACAGCTGTTCCCCAGTGCTTCATTATCATTTGACCTCAGCTCAGAAAATAATCTGGAAATAAACTTTAGTCGGAGAATTTCTCGTCCGAGCTATATACAGCTCAATCCGTTCAAGTATTATATCAACGCAACAACCTATAAAACAGGAAATCCAGATCTAAACGCACAGACTTCTCTAAATTATGAAGCCACTTATAGCCTAAAAAGTAAATACCTGGCCACCGTGAGCTACAGCAAAACCACAAATAATATCACATCGGTCGTAAAACCGATCATCGAGGATGGGGAGAACATTTCGGTGCAGACAGACGAGAACCTCAGATCAGCATCATACTATGGACTATACCTCGTTGCTCCTTTTAAAGTATTGACCTGGTGGGATCTGAATACAAACCTCAATTTTTATTATGGCTCCTATACAGGGAATATCTCCGAAACACAAATCAATAACAAGGGGAACTTTAATATTGACATAAATACCGTGAATACCTTTAAATTAGGCAATAATTATTCGGCCGAGCTCGCAGCAAATTATAAGTCGGCCGAAGTCTACGCTTTCGCTCGTATCTCACCGCTCTGGTCCATAAATATTGGTGCCCAGAAAAAATTCCGAAATAACAGTACATTGAAACTCTCTTTCACAGATATCTTCTGGACGAACTATTATAAGGGATTGACGGTCTATGCTAATTACAGGGAAAATTTTAGTTCGAAAAGGGATACAAAGGTGATGATGCTTTCTTATAGCTACAATTTCGGAGGTGGAAAACCAACACAAAACCGAAAAACCGGGGGAGCTGAAGATCTCAAACGCCGGGCCGAATAGTCCAATTCATACGGGTTAATCACCGTTTATTGTAAACTAATTACTTGTTAAATCTATAGAAATATTAAAGAAAGCACATCCTATATTGGCGTAATCCTTAATCAAAATCAGTACAACAAAGTGTCTAGATTTTATTAAACCACAGATTTATTGCATTTTTAAAAAAAATAACTTCCGTAATGAAAAGCAAAAGGTTTATCCGATACCTACTGGCTGTATTAACAATATTTCCACTGCTGCTCACAGCAAAGGAGATCTCTTTCAGCCGTATAACCGAAGGCTTAGCATCCAACTTTGTGAACTGCGTCACGCAAACGGAGGACGGATTTATTTGGGTCGGAACCAAAAATGGATTGCAGCGCTACGACGGCATGCGTTTTCGCCGGCTCCTGAGTCTGGGCCTCCCGGGATTGCCTGTTGACCAATTGCTCATCACGCAAAAGTCAAAATCGCTTCTTGTGCGAATGGAACATAAATTTTTTCTATTAAATACCCACACGAATAAAACGCAGGAAATCGCGATAGACAAATACAGCAAGGACTTTCAGAATTATCAGATCCGTCTCGTCCAACAGGGACAGCACATCTTTCTAATACTTCATGGAGTGGATATTTTGCTATTAAACGAATCGACAAATAAGTTCGAATCCAGCAAAAGTGTCATAGATTTTCCGTCAAACTGGGAGCCCTCCTGGCTACAATATGACCAAAAAGGTGTTTTTTGGATTTCAGGAAAACAAGGGATGGGGTATTTTGACACGAAAAAAAGATCGTTTTTTACAAATAGTAACCTCAATTCACTTAAAAACATAAACCGCTTTTTCATAGATTCCAAATCTCGTTTTTATATTCACACAAAAATACGCCACGCGAACGGCCAGATCTATCTTACTGACGCTAATTTTCAACGTAAGAAAATTATACCCTCCGCGCCGAATAGTGACAGCAACTATCACGACTTTTACGATTGCTTCGAATATGACCATACCGTATGGGCTTATGGCGTGGATATCTTCAACCTTTTTGACGAAGATAAAAAGGAATTTATCCAATTCTATGATCGAAAAAATATGGATTATGGAATACAGATTACCACAGTTTCGCAGGTTTTTAAAGACCGTGACAACAACCTCTGGGTAGCGACAGACAACGGGCTATACATTATGTCTGTCATAGGAGATCATGTGCGAAACATCGTTACGTCCACAATATTTCATAAAGCGGCTATCACCGCCTTAACTTCTTTCGGTTCAGATCGTATCTTGGTAAGTTCCTGGGGGGAAAAACTGACTGCTTTTAAATATGACACGGCACTACATATAAACCATGAACCTGCGATAAATAGCTTGATATTTAAAGGAGAACCGCCGCAAGATGGCAATTTTAGGCACATCTGGGCTATGGAACACGATCCAAAGCGAGGAAATATCTGGATTGGGTGTAAAGATGGAAGATTGATACTTTTTAATACAAAAACAAAAAAATCACAGTTTCTGGTTCCTAAAGTTTTTGAAGGACAATCCATCCGGCATATTACCGTTGACAGAGGTGGTCAGCTATGGTTTGGAACAGATAATGGCAAAATAGTTAGGACAAGTAACAGCGGGTTTGCTTTACTCGCCGATTTAAAATCTGCCATTTCCTGCATTCGGCCCGGTGAAGGGAATAAGATATGGATAGGTACCCGTGGCTCGGGGGTATATGAGCTGGATGGTGGTTCCGGAAAAATTTTAAAAAACTACAAATCCGGAAACCATGGTCTCAGCACTTCAAAAATTCAGGATATTGAGTTTATTGGGAATAGGTTCCTCGCGATAGCAGGATATTCTGGTCTAGATATCTTAAACCTTTCTAGTGGTCATATTATGCAATATAATATTAATAATGGATTGCCGCAGAATATGATCACGGCCTTGGTCACCGATAATGAAGGTCTACTCTGGATGAGCACAACCGCTGGTATTTGCCGTTTCGACCCCAACAAAAAAGACTTCCATTCTTTCAATAAGCAGCATGGTCTAATCAACACGTCAAATATCGTTAATCTGCCAATGCGAGGCATCAAGCTTGAAAGTGGAAAAATCGTATTCAGCAGTGACAAAGTTATCCTTATCTTCGATCCTTCAAAATTTAACAATAGCAACTCAGCGCCTAAAAAGCTACATATTACCGATTTCAAGCTTTTTGACAATTATTTATCTGTTGATTCTTTAATCAAAGTGGGAGGTGTCACGCTAGAGAACTGGCAGAATTATTTTTCTATCTTTTATTCACCGCTTTCCTACAATGATCGTGACAACCTCAAATACTATTATCGGCTTGAAGGATCAGAAAATTCCTGGATCCTTAGTGATCCTCGACTAGGCGTTAGAGTCGCCGCACTATCACCCGGAAAATATGTCTTCATGATACGTTCGGAAAATCAGGAAGGTAAATTTTCGGCAATCACACGGTTGCCGATCACTATTAAACCTGCGTTCTATCAGACCTGGTGGTTTTTTTCCGGCATTATTCTCCTGATTTTACTTGGAATTTTCATTTTACACCGTTATCGGTTAAGGAGACTGTTGGAAGTACACCGTCTACGCGAAAAGGTCGCACGGGACCTGCATGATGATGTTGGATCTACGCTCACTTCTATCCATATTCTGAGCGAAGTAGCAAAAAAAGATCTTTCGGACGAATATCATGTCGTCCAGGCCTATCTTGACCGGATCGGAGCAAACAGTTCACAGATGATGCAGGCAATGGATGACATTGTCTGGAGTATAAAACCGGATAATGACCTTCTGCAGAAAATTGTAGCGCGTATGCGCGAACATGCTGCCCTAATCTTGGATCCAATGAAAATACAGTATATTTTTAAAGCTGATGACAGTATACGGAATATTAAATTAGATATGGAACAACGCCGTAATCTATTTCTGATCTATAAAGAAGCACTGAACAATATTTCCAAATACGCTGAGGCCACCCTTGTAGATATCCATATCGGTGCAGGAGAATCGCATATTGAACTAATTATCAAAGATAATGGCAAAGGTTTTGACTCCAATAAACAGCAATCGGGTAACGGATTATTCAATATGAATCAACGAAGCGAAGCCTTGGGGGGCGAGCTTAAGATTTCGTCATCCACAGGTGTAGGAACCAGCATTTCACTGATCATGAAAATCTGATAAAAGACAATTCACATCAATATGTGATTGGTCTTTCTTTAAATTTTTCATAAAATTGTAGCATAGATTATGACAAAGATCCTTATATACGAAGATAACAGCCAATTGAGAGAGGTGTTGTCAATCCTTATTAATAGTGATCCAAAATACCTGGTACAGGCTGCTTATGGCCATTGCGCCAATGCTATCGAAGATATCCGAAAGCACGCCCCCGATCTCGTTCTCATGGATATCGACATGCCTTTTATAAATGGTATCTCGGGATTAAAGCTATTAAGGGATTCAGGGTTTAAGGGCAAAATTATCATGCTTACCGTATTTGATGACAATGTCAATGTTCTTGAAGCTATAAAGGCTGGTGCCAACGGCTATATATTAAAAAAAACACCGCCAGCAAAAATTCTTGAGTATATCGAAGATGCTTTAAATGGAGGTGCTCCCATGACCTCCTCTATTGCGACTCAGGTACTGCATATGCTTGCGGATGGAAAGGCTACAAGAACATCGAGTTTCAACCTGTCCGCCCGTGAGAAAGAGGTTCTGGATCTCCTGGTGGATGGATATAGCTATAAGATGATCGCAGATAAGCTCTATATTTCCATGGATACCGTTCGATCCCACATTAAAAAAATTTATGAAAAACTCCAAGTAAACTCCAAGAGCGAGGCGGTGGTAAAGGCATTAAAAATTTAGATCGATGGAGTAAGAAAATCCCGCAATCTTAGGCCAACGCTGATATACATTGGTATCTATTAAATTTATTTAAAATTCTGTTATAGCTAAAATACGGATAAGCTTAGCATTAAAGTCAGTCATTCACAATTCATAGGAGCCCCAAGCTTACAGATTATGCAACATTATCACTTAAAAATCCAATCGTCGTAAGATTATTTGGATTTACAGTTGTTAATTTGTTTAAAGATGTAGACCGCTATTAATAATTTTCATTCCGCAATAGCACATTTGTAGCATAGTTACGAATTGCATTTGGAATTGAAATTTGATCTGACTGTTTTTGAAGAGCTGCATATACGCATATATGATGACAGGTATGGCTATTCCTGTATAGCAATTGGTTGTGAGCTGGTATTTAAGGTTGGAAAGAAATAATATGAGTATCATCTGTCTGCTCAAGTAGGTCTATCATATCTATTCTGAATCTTTCTTTACCGTAAAAATCAAAGGTATCCCAGTAAAAACTTAAAGCCAGTTAAACCATTAATTGTTAAATTTATGCCCTACAGGAGATAAAGCATTGAAGAAAAAATACAACATAAAGGAGTTTCTTGAATACACGAATATAAGCGGTTTTAAGAACGGCCATATTCATTTGGTAGAATATAGCAGTCAAAAGAATATACGTAGAAAATCTGCTCCTATTGAGCTTGATTTTTATCTTTTGGCAATAAAGCAGAATTTTGACAAGACGCAGGATTATGGTCAGACCATATTTGACCGGTCAGATGCCTTTGTCTATCTTGATCAGCCGGGAGATTTGCTACAGTGGGATATAGCACACCAAATTTCAGGGTATCAGATTCTGATTGATACCGGGCTTTTCGGAAAAATAGCCAAAGAATACAGTTTTACTTATTATGGTAATCACGAGGCTCTTTTTATTACCAAAGAGGAAGAGAAAATCATTACTGACCTTTTTCAAAAAGCATTAAAGGAGTTTAACAGCTACGATAATTTTTCCAAGGATATAGTTATTTCGTATGCTTCACTTATATTGTCTTACATCCAAAAATTTTACAGCAGGCAGTTTGATACAAGACAAGATCTCTATAATACTACTGTAGCTGATTTTTATAAAAACCTTGAAATGTATTACGATGATGAACAGAATGCCCTTGACATGCCATCTGTCTCTTATTTCTCGGAAATGGCAAATCTATCATCCAATTATTTTGGCGATCTTATCAAGCATTATACTGGACGTTCCCCTCAGGAGCATATCCATCAGCTACTCATTCAGATTGCAAAGAACAAATTAAGAACAACCTCACTAAGTATCAGTGAGATCGCATATAGTTTGGGATTTGAATATCCGTCCTATTTCGCTACGTTTTTCAAAAAAGAAACAGGCATTTCTCCAAGCGTTTTCCGAAATCAGTAAATAATTAAAGTCTTTCCGTAATTACTTTAAGCTTCAGGGCTACAGTTCGAAATATCTTTGTATAGATTAAATAACTTTTAAAGATAAGAGAATGAAAGCGGTAAAATTCAAAAACAGAAATTGGGAGGTAGCAGGTATTTTACAATTCCCAAAAGACTTTGATGAAACTAAAAAATATCCAGCGATTGTCTGTGCGCATCCTATCAGCAGTTGCAAAGAGCAGACAGCAGGAAATATTTACGGCAAGGCATTAGCAGAAGCAGGATTTATAACATTAGCTTTTGATGCTTCCAATCAGGGTGAAAGTGGTGGTGAGGTGAGATTTTTAGAAGACCCGGCAACCCGCGTCGAGGACTTCCGATGTGCAGCAGACTTTTTAACTACATTAAACTACGTAAATGAGGAGAAAATCGGCGTTTTGGGCGTTTGTGGTGGAGGTGGTTATGCTGCTAATGTAGCCATGACGGAAAGGCGCTTTAAAGCAGTTGTAACTGTCGTTGGAGCCAACTACGGACGTTTGCTTCGTGAGGGAGATTTTTCCACCGATGCCGCAATAAAAACTTTGGAGGATATTGCAAAGCAGCGTACTGCACAGGCGAGAGGAGCAGAATCTGCTATTACAATTTATAGACCGAACTCACAGGAAGACAGAAAGGCAGCTGGCTTAAACGATATTGATTTAATAGAAGCGGTGGATTACTATCAGACACCTAGAGGGCAACATCCGAATTCACCGAACCATCTACGTGTGGACAGTCTGGACAAAGCAATGGCTTTTGATGCGTTCCACCTAGCGGAGCTATTACTTACCCAGCCGCTTCATGTGGTAGTCGGCGATAAAGTAGGTGCATTTGGTTCGTATAGGGATGGACTTGAACTGTTTGGTAAAGCTGCGTCGAAACAAAAAAGCATACAGGTTGTTCACGGAGCGAGTCATTATGATCTTTATGATGTGCCCCAATACACAACCCAAGCATTGGCTGAAATAATTCCGTTCTTTAAAAAACATCTTAACAATAATTTTCTGAACCAAGTTAAAGTTGTTGAAAAACTTCCTTAATCAATCGCTTCGGATTAAAACTTGTCGGAACATTTATTTTTCCGACATTTTTATTTAACATCTTGATCGATTAATCGGAAGTTCAAAATTATAGACTTCACTTACAGTTAAAGACAGTGAAACAATGTCCCTGAATTTTATACTGACCTCTCCCCGAATTTAGGTGTATTCTAAAATAGAAAATTCCGCTGTAAAATTTGAGAAGTGGGCCATGCCTTATGAAGATGAAAACATCGGTAAAATCCTCGACAAGTATAATACGCAATTTTCAAACCCGCACAACCTGCGGGATTTTATAGCCGACACGAATAAAGGATATGTTGACTACGTGGCCGTTTTTATCCCAGGCGGCCATGGCGCAATGCTCGGACTACCTGAAAATAATGATGTAAAAGAACTTATCAAATGGGCAGTTGCTGAAGATAAATATCTATTGGCAATCTGCCATGGGCCGGCAGCGCTCTTAAGCGCAGCAGATTGTGGAGATGCTGAGTTTCCCTTTAAGGGGTATAAGATCAATTCGTTTCCCGATGAAATGGATAGGACTTTGCCAGAAAGTGGATACCAACCTGGCGAGATGCCATGGTTTTACGGCGAAAAACTCAAACAACTTGGAGTTGAAATTTTGAATAAAAAAATTGCCGGCGATTGTCACGTTGACAGAAAATTGATCACTGCTGATAGCCCATTAGCGGCTGATAAATTCGGCAAACTCTGCGCGGATGAACTTCTAGCCTATAAAAAATCAAGAGTGGAAAATGGATAGGCTATTTTTTTCAGATAAAAGGCTCCCTTATTAATCGATAAGGGAGCCTTTTTGGCTAGATGCCCACTATAGTTAAATGACATTAACTTCCAGCTTCTTTATCGGTAAAAATCTGGACTCCTGCTCTCTTTTCAATTAACTGTAGCGGATATAGTTCAGGATTATATACACCATTAAGAACTTCATTCAATGCGTTTTTCTTGGATTTACCAAATGTAACAATCAGAATATTTTCAGCTTTATTGATAATAGGTTCAGTCAAAGTAATCCTGAACATTGCCTGTGGCTTTAGATAGTAGGCATCAACCCATTTTTCTTTTTCTTGTAAAATCTTTTCACCCGGAAACAGAGAAGCTGTGTGGCCATCATCTCCCATTCCTAAAAGGATGAAATCAAAAATACCGTCAGCGCCCAAAACATTTCTGATTTGAGCTTCGTATTCTTTAGCGTAATTTCCAGGCTCAATTCCCTCTTTATACATGGGGAAAATCTGATTTTTATTGACTGGAACCTTATTCAAAAGTACTTCCACAGTCATCTTAAAATTACTTTTCTCATCTTCAAGAGATACCCATCTTTCATCTACCCAAAAAAAATGGATTTTGTTCCAAATTATTTTATCTGCATATTCGGGCGTAGCTAATAAGCTAAAAATAGCTTTGGGTGAAGAACCACCACTCAACGCAACCACAAATTTATCATGCTTCTGGATTGCTTGTTTCGAAAGCTCAACAAATGTATCAGCTGCTTTTTTATATAAAGCATCCAGATTATTAAATATTGTAATATTCATTTTCTTTTAATTAGATTTTAAACCCACTGATGTCCCTGCCGCTCTACCAGTGCATCACTGTCATCAGGTCCCCAGTTTCCTGAAGCATAATTTGGGAACGATGGGTCTTTGGTTTTTTCCCAGGTTTCCTGAATCGTTTTTATCACATCCCAAGCTTCTTCGACCTGATCAGAGCGCATAAACAATGTAAGGTCTCCCACAAGTGCTTCCAATAGAAGAGTTTCATAAGCTTCGGGCGTATCGGTCTGACAGGCAAAATTATCGAAAATCATTTCCACAGGTTTAAGTGCTAAAGACAAGCCTGGCTTTTTAGACATAAACTGCAATCTGATGTCCATTTGTGGCTGGATATTAATAACCAATCGGTTAGCCGACAGAAGCGAAGTGCTTTCTGAAAACGTCGAATGTGGAAGTGGCTTAAACTGAATCGTTATATAAGAATGCTTTTCTTTCATCTTCTTCCCGGTACGAACATAAAAAGGAACATCCTCCCATCTTTCATTATCCAGATAAAACTTGATAGCGACAAATGTTTCCGTATTGGAATCATGAGCAATTCCCTCTTCCTGGCGATAGCCATTTACTTTTAGCCCATTTACTTTGCCTCGTCCGTACTGTCCTCTTACCGCATAATGATCTACTTTTTCGGGAGAAATCCTACGGATGGATTTTAAAACATCAACTTTACGATCCCTGATCTCACCTGATTCGAGTGAGGCCGGAGGTTCCATAGCAACCATGCAAAGAATTTGCAAAAGATGGTTCTGAATCATATCGCGCAAAGCTCCTGTCTGCTCATAAAAACTGGCTCTTGTTTCCACTCCTACTTGTTCGGCAACTGTAATCTGCACCGATTCTATATGTCTGTGGTTCCAAAGAGGTTCAAAAATTGAATTTCCGAACCTGAACGCCAAAATATTCTGAACTGTTTCTTTACCTAAATAATGATCGATACGATAAATCTGTTCTTCCTGGAAAGTTTGTGAAAGAAGATTATTCAGCTCAATGGCAGATTCTTTATTGTGACCAAAAGGTTTTTCGATAATAATTCGATCTGTTGCAGGATCAGATGCTATTGATGTATTTTTAAGATGATTTGAAATTACCGATACAAAGTTTGGTGCAATGGACAAATAGAAAAGTCTGTTTCCTCTCATTCCGTACACTTTATCGAAATTTTCCAGTTTCTGATATAAATTCTGATAAGAGCTTTCTTCATCAAGCTGATGCTGAAAATAGCTGATGTGAGCCTGAAAACCAGCCCAATCTTCCTTGATTACAGTCTTTCTGGAAAAACTCTCCAGATTTTCTTTAATATAAGCGCTGAATTTTTCATCCGTATTTTCGGCTCTTCCTAGAGCTAAAATATTAAAACCTTTTGGCATTCTGCCATCGATATATAAATTGTAAAAGGCAGGAAAAAGCTTTCTTTTTGCCAAATCCCCTGTTGCACCAAAAATAACGATCGTTGTTGGATGCAGGACTGTATTGTCGCTCATTGTTAGGATCTAGTTATTTACGTTTTGCCATGAAGTATGAAAGACTCCTTCTCTGTCAGTTCTTTGGTAAGTGTGCGCACCAAAATAATCACGCTGAGCCTGAAGCAGGTTTACAGGCAAAGATGCTGTGGTGTAAGCTTCGAAATACCCTAGAGCCGACTGAATTCCTAAGCTTGGAATTCCGTTTGATACAGCAAAAGCAGCTGTTTTTCTTAATGACGAAATTTTATCTTTTACAATTTCTGAAATTTCCTGATCCAATAAAATATTAGATAAGTTCTCATATTTTGAATAAGCCAGATAAAATTTTTCCAATAGAACAGAACGGATGATACATCCACCCCTCCAGATTTTAACAACATCTTTTAACGGAATTTCAAACTGATATTCTTCAGAAGCTTTTACCAATAATGCCAAACCTTGAGCATAACTGATTAAAGTAGATAAATACAAAGCATCCCCCACCTCTTTGATAAACAATTCTGTATTTTCAGGCGTTTTTACTTCTTCTTTAGCATATAGTTGAGATGCTTTCACTCGCTCATCTTTGTAAGCGGATAAAATTCTTGATGTTACTGCAATATCGATGGTCGGAATAGACACACCAATTTCCATAGCCTGCTCGGAGGTCCATTTTCCGGTTCCTTTTGCTCCTGCTTTATCTAAAATCTTGTCGACAAGAAAACCGTCTGTTACATCATCTTTTTGCTGGAAAATATCTCTTGTTATTTCAATAAGGAAGGAATTCATCTCGCCTTCATTCCATCTTTTGAAAACTTCATACAATTGTTTATTGGTAAGATTAGCTCCTTTTCTCAGTAAATCGTATGCTTCACTGATTAATTGCATGATGGCATATTCAATACCGTTGTGAACCATTTTAACATAATTCCCTGCAGCTCCTTTCCCCATATAAGCGGTGCAAGGTTCCCCGTTTACTTTTGCCGAAATAACTTCCAGCATAGGCTTCACCAAATTGAAAACTTCCAAGTCTCCACCCGGCATAATACTCGGTCCTCTTCTTGCGCCCTGCTCTCCTCCAGAAACTCCCATTCCCATAAAATGAAGGTTTTTAGAAGCTAAATCAGCTCTACGTCTCTCGGTATCTTTGAAATAAGAATTTCCCGCATCAATTACAACATCGTTTGGACTCAAAAGCGGTGTTATGCTTTCAAGAACAGCATCAACCGGTTTGCCTGCAGGAACCATCAAAATAATTTTTCGCGGACTGTCTAAACTTAGCACAAATTCCTCTAGAGAAACAGACCCAACAACCTTTGTACCTGAAGCCACTCCTTTACGAAGTTCTATTACCTTTTCTTCATCTAAATCGAATCCTACGGTAGAAAAACCATTATCGGCAATATTGTAAAGCAGATTTCTTCCCATTACACCCAGACCAATGACCCCGTAATTATACTTTTCCATTCTTACTTAAAGTTTATGTTATAAATCAAATTTACTGAAATGCATGCCAGTAAAAAAATTATCTAAAATTTTCTTTCAATCGTTACACTAGTTATCATCAACTGGAAAATGTCATGAATGAATAATTCAATAAGATTATTTTTATTCAATGGATGAATATTTAATACGATAAACTCGCTCGTTCGATCGTAATTATTCAATTTGTTACTCTTCCTAAATGAAAACTAGATAATCATCCAATACCTGGTTTTCTTCATTTAGGATCAATATATAATGGCCTAGATTAAATTGTTTTGACCTCAAATTCAGCCTGACTTCAATAACATAATATGCACTGCGCGAATCATTATACAAAATCTTTATCGAGTCTTTTTCAGATTGAACATCACTGTGGGACAAACCTATTTCACGAAATAAATATCGATTTTCCTCGTTTTGGATACAACTATGATAGGAGTCAATACTGTGTTTAAAATAGTTCTCAACTATCTCTTTAAATTTATTCATTATCATAGAGGGTGCTATTTAAACGTGTTCCATCTTCTGCGCCAATGGCCCATCTTTAATCAGTAAACTCTTTCTTGTTTTTTCGGATGTAGTCAACCTGAATTTTTTGCAAGTTTTTCGCGTCATTAAGTTTATAGAATTCATCGTCAAATTTGTTCAACGGATTGTTCTCATAGGATTTACTAAAACCTTCTACCGTGCCATCCTGATGTTCAGTTATTTTCGATTTCTCTTTTTCAAACGTGTTGTTTGCTCGCTCAGTCAGATCGGCAAATTTAGTTGCGCCGACTAATTTCAACGCTTCTGGTAGCGCTTTAGCAAATTGACCGCTTGAATTGGAATAAAATTGATTATAGCCACCATTATTTACTTCTGCTTCTAATTGGACGATCATATAAATTGCTTGTCTTGATCTGTTCCAGGACATGACGATTTCATATTCTTTATCATATGCTGCCGATAACTTACGATAGAGATTATCATAAACGACTTCTAATAACATTTCATCTGAAGTCGTATCAATGATGTGTTCGGTTAATGGGGTCTGGATTGATGGCTTACTATCGTTTTGCTGAATACGTTCAGAGCAGCCAAACAAACTTAAAATTATTATTAATATAATTCCAATGGTAATAATTTGTTGTCTCATTGATTTTATCATCGTTAAAACTTTTTAGTACGCAAAGATATGCAATAATCCTATTCATGGAGATTTCGGAAGCCTTGACCATACAATTTCGGAAATCGCTGATCAGTTATTTCGAACAAATCTGATCTCAAAGATCGGATCAAGGATGAAATTATAGCAAGTTATTTTAATAAATTTTCTCACTGCATTAACCGCTCGCAAAATTCGATAATTAAATAAAATTATATCCCTTAATTACCAGTGATAGCATTGAAATGATTAATTTTAGTCAATGGGATATGATGAATTGTAAACCACTAAAAATATAGTATGAAAAAAATATTTTTTGCTTCTGTCATGACGTTATCTCTGCTCTCCTGCAGAGATAATAAATCTGTTAATTCCCCTGTAGACAACGTAATAGATAATGCAGGCTCCTCAGCTTCCGGTTCCCTTAAAAGTTATCGGGGCGACGAGCTGACCGTAAACCGTATCTATTTTGAGTTGATTAAAAATGATAAAAATCTGACGGCGCTCAATACCAAAATAGAAAACATCTTCGAGGAGACCGAAAAAACTTTAGCCGTCTATAAAAATATACTTAACACCTCTACCTCTTATTATCAGGATGCTCATCAGCAGACAAAATCTATCACAGATTCATTAGTCAGGCAACAGGTAGAAAAGGAAATTATGGCCAGTTCTGAACAATACAATCTCAACGTAAAAAATATAAAGGAACGGATTGATCTGATCAACAAAAATAATGAGACTTTGACAAGCCTCTATACCACTTTTAAAATCAGAAAAACGCTCCCTGAAATTGAAAAATATCAAAATGCACATCCTTTACAAAAAGATAGTCTGGATCATTTCGTGAATAAACAGAATAGCCTTCTAGATGAATTAAAAAATTTAAGATAGATGTTATGAACACATCAGATCTTATTTTTATAACTTAAATTATGGATAAAAAGAATTCTTTATTTTTTATCATTCTATTTTGCAGCCTCTCGCTGTCCGCCCAGACCGAGCGTAATTTCTCAGGCTGGGGCGCAGTTTTTTCATCCCATAGAATCAGCCCAAAATTCAGCATACATCTGGATGGACAGCTGCGAAGTACAGATGAGATCAGACATTTGCAGAGTTTTCTAATAAGGCCTGGCCTGAATTTTCATGTATCTGGCAATAAAATTTTGACTATTGGCTATGCTTATATCAAAAACCGCCGTGTTATAGACGAAACGGCTTATATGCTGCCCGAACACCGAATATGGGAGCAATTTATCTATAATCAGAATCTGGATATCAGCGATCATACTACCTCACTCCAGCATCGGTTCAGGCTGGAGCAACGTTTTATCGGAAAAACTTATCCGGACGAAAACTCAATGCTGATTGATGGCTATGAGTTTTCGCACCGGCTGCGCTACTTTGTCAGAGGCGTGTTTCCGATAGTTAAAACCAAAAGCTTCACCGACGGTGCTTTTATATCTTTGCAGGACGAGATCTTTGTGAATATCGATAATGCACCAACTTTGACCAACGGAAAATTTTTTGATCAGAATAGAGCATACATGTCTTTAGGATGGCGCTTTTCGCCAAAGTTTGACCTTGAATGCGGATACATGTATCAATATGTAAATGGTAAGAATACGGATGTCAAAAATAATATTATTCAGTTAGCTGCTTATGTACGGCTTTAATTTCTTTACCGTTTTATTTTTAGCTTATTCTAAACAAAATTGGCAATTATGCTGTTTGCCGAGAGCCTCAAGATAGGCAGTGTAAATGATTTCTTGCTTTAATGACAATATCCTTTACATTTATTTGGAGGCAATTTTATCTATGCGATTAATTTACCTCTCCTCGTTTCTCTACTTTCTACTTTCCGCATTTCCAGCACTTTCGCAGCAGCCTTTTGCCACCCAGCAGAAACACTTGAAAAAAACCTTCAAGACGGAGATAATAAAGCCTTTGGTTGTTGCGAATGAGGAATTATATTCGTCATTCGATTATTTAAAAAAAAATTGATGAGTTGATGAAAAAGATGAAATAAGCAGAAAAATAGTTAAATTGAACAATGAACCATGCATTAGCAATTAATGTTTGACATGATACAGCTGCTTACGCATGTCCACCAATTGCTGTCTTAGCTTAACCTGATCGGACTTTACCGGGAGTAAACTGTGCGAGCAAAATTCTCGAATTTCCTCAAAGAGCTCGTGCGACCAGACAAAAAGCTCATCATAGCTAGCATCACTTTTTAAAAAAGCGGGACTGCAAATCCAAGATGAATTCTTCAAAAAATTTACATCTAGCTAAAACCTTGTTAAAGTTTAGTTCACCAAATAATTCTCTACTATCCGATTCAACGTACTTCCGTTTTGCTTTTCTAGTTTCGGACTTCAATTTGTCTTTAGGCTCTTTAATATTAGAGGGATCCTTAGTATAAGATAAATTTGTGCCATACATTTTATTAAAAAGATCTAGGTCAGCAAAAAGCATGGCTTCAAGTTCCCAAATATTTAAAAGTAAAGTAGCTTCGCAAGAATTTGCAGATTGCTGAATTTTTTGATACCATCTCCGTCTTTCATCAACCTTTTTAGACTCAGATTTGAAGGCATCAAGATCTCTTATGCAGATCAACAAATCAAATTTTCCACCTTCTGTTTCAAGCCCAACCTGCTTAAAAAATTTAGCAGATTCCAATTGAGATCCTTTCAAATTTCTACAGATTGACTCCGTTTACTCCAGAATTGCTTGTCAGACTTTATAATGCTCTGTAATATTATTAAAATATCAGCAGAGGATCGTTCGGATCTTCTTTGTAATCCTTAATTCGAAGCTTTCTTTCTCTACCACTCCCACTGACGCTAAATGTCTTATCAGGATTTAAGCGCACAAAGATCTCTATAATGCTGGTAAAAGGTGTTCCTCCTGATCGATATGGCAAAAACAATCCTTTCATATTTAGATTAGCTTCGTTTTCTTGATTATAGTCCTGATAGTTATCGCATATATAGCTATATAATTTATCATCTTCATTTCCATGCAAAAGCATTTTTTTACCTAGAGCCCCGTCTTTATTGACAATGGCTTGAATAATTAAAATCGAATCCCCCGACGGAATTATTGTTTCCTTATAATTAGCATTTAGTTTTTTTTGAAATTTCAACTGAGATGAATATCTAAATGCACAAAAGACTGACCCGTCAGAGAGAGGCTTTATAGAAATTGACTGGGCCTCCACGGCTAAAGCAAAATTTCTCTCTTTTTTATGGACTTTTATATTATCGACCAATTTATCGCTTCGCACAAATTTGTCTATAAGCGGAAATCTCTTTTTCAAAAAAAACAGATCTCCAGAGTATTTAAGAGAATAGTAAGTCTCATATTTTGATCCTTTCAATATATTGTCCTTATTTTTCCCAATTATATAAATTGATTCGGCGGTATCATTTCGAAAGTTTATTTGCAAACCATATACATCAGGATAATTTTCAAATAT